>NZ_JBBOSU010000001.1:4002500-4302500 GCF_038005225.1 Solibacillus sp. FSL K6-1523 | reverse complement strand
AAATGTCAAAATGACAACGAAAGAAGATTTGATTTTTGGTGAAGCGATATTAAATCATCGTCACATGTAAACGATTATAAGCATCTTGAGAGATTTAAAACTTTCAAGGTGCTTATATTCGTTTAATTTGCTTCAGCGGGAGTCCTCCCTTCTATAAGTGGGAATTAATACCAAGAATGACCTAAATTCAATGGGGATTCAAACCTCGGCGGATGTCACAGGTTTTAAGAAGAGCTTTTCGAGCGAGCTCGAAAAGAATCTGGATGTAATTACGCCGAGGTGTAATTGATTAAAAAAATTAGTGCTTTTATTGGAAGTTGATTATACTAAGGTTAAAGAGAAAATTAGAAAGAAGGTGAAGGCTAGTTTATCTATACAAGGTAGACTAGCGTGATATATGTTTCGAATTGGACAAGGCTTTGACGTGCACGCATTTGCAGAAGGGCGACCATTAATTATCGGCGGTATTACAATTCCACATGAGCGTGGACTTTTAGGGCATTCAGATGCTGATGTACTATTACATACGGTGACAGATGCAGCACTTGGAGCGATTGGAGAGGGTGATATTGGCCGTCACTTCCCAGATACAGACCCAGAGTGGAAGGACGCAGATTCAGCTAAGTTACTAGCGCATATTTGGAAAATGGTAGAAGAGCGCGGCTATAAATTGGGGAATGTTGACTGCACAATTATGGCGCAGCGTCCAAAGATGGCACCATATATTGTACCGATGCAAAATCGCATTGCGGAATTATTAAATGCAGAGCCATCTCAAGTGAATGTGAAGGCGACAACAACGGAGAAACTAGGCTTTGTTGGTCGTGAAGAAGGAATTGCTGCGATGGTAACGATTTTATTAATCAAAGCGTAAAATGCGAGGGGCGCCAAATTTTGGCTAGCGCAACTTTTATTTAGCTTTTGCAAATGGTAAAATGAACAATGATAAAGATCGAAAATAATTATAGAAGCAATTTTAGGAGGCATAATCATGACTAAACCAGTTCGCGTTCGTTATGCACCATCGCCAACAGGATTTTTACACATTGGTGGGGCACGTACGGCGTTATTTAACTATTTATATGCAAAACATCATAACGGTACTTTCGTAGTACGTATTGAAGATACAGATATCGATCGTAATGTAGAAGGTGGCGAAGCATCGCAACTTGATAATTTACGCTGGTTAGGTATTACGCCAGATGAGTCAATCGATATTGGTGGACCTTATGCACCGTATCGTCAAATGGAGCGTTTAGATATTTACAAAGAACATGCAGAAAAAATGCTTGATGCAGGTCAAGCATATAAATGTTTCTGTTCTTCAGAAGAATTAGAAGCTTCACGTGAAACTCAAAAGGCAAATGGTGTAGCAGCACCTATGTATGATGGTAAATGTCGTCACTTATCAGTAGAAGAAGTCGCACAAAAAGAAGCAGCGGGCATTCCATATACAATTCGTATGCGCGTTCCAGCAAATGTAACGTACAAGTTCACAGACTTAGTTCGCGGTAACGTATCATTCGAATCGAAGGATGTTGGTGACTGGGTATTAGTAAAAGCAAATGGCATCCCAACGTATAACTATGCGGTTGTATTAGATGATCATTTCATGGACATTACACATGTATTCCGTGGGGAAGAGCATTTATCAAATACACCAAAGCAAATGATGGTTTTTGATGCATTTGGTTGGGAATATCCACAATACGGCCATATGACGCTAATCGTAAACGAAGACCGTAAAAAATTATCAAAACGTGATGAATCGATTATTCAATTCGTTACACAGTATAAAGACATGGGTTACTTACCAGAAGCTATGTTCAACTTCTTTGCCCTACTTGGCTGGTCTCCAGAAGGGGAAGAAGAAATCTTTACGCATGATGAGTTCGTTCAATTATTTGATGAAAAGCGATTATCAAAATCACCATCAATGTTTGATAAAACGAAGCTTACTTGGATGAATAACCAATACATTAAAAAGTTGTCTCACGAAGAAGTAGTAGCACTTGCACTACCGCATTTACAAAAAGCGAATATATTGCCAGAAACGTTAACAGAAGAGCAATATGCTTGGGCTTCTGCAGTAATTGGTCTTTACCATGAGCAAATGAGTTTTGGTTCGGAAATTGTAGAACTTTCTAGCCTATTCTTCACGGAAGAAATTGAATATGATGAAGCAGCTAAAGAAGTGTTAGCGGGTGAAATGGTACCGACAGTAATGGCATCATTTAAAACACAATTAGAGGCATTAGAATTATTTGATGCAGCTTCAATTAAGGCAGCGATTAAAGCAGTTCAAAAGGACACTGGGGCAAAAGGCAAAAACTTATTCATGCCAGTGCGTGTTGTCACAACAGGTCAAACACATGGTCCTGAACTAGCAGATGCAATTAGCCTAATTGGCAAAGAAAAAGTAATTGCTCGTGTAGAAAAATTCGCCAATTAGTAATCAAAAACATTGATTTTTCATAAAATAAATGTAAAATGAATTTACATTACACATATTAGAACGCGTTGAGAAGGAGAAGTACGTGGCGCACGCCTTTTAGAGAGGATCATCACCGGCTGAAAGTGATCTAGGTCAGGGCAAAACCGAAATGCACCTTCGAGTATTTAGTTGAACGTTGTAGTAGGCTAAATCGCTTTGTCCACGTTATCGGGCAATTTTAAGCGGAAGAGTCTATGTGCCTCTTCAACCAGAGTGGAACCGCGCGATACAAGCGTCTCTGTCACCTATTTCAGGTGATGGAGGCGCTTTTTTTAGTGGCTAAGAAAACAAGGTTTAAGAAAAAGGGGAGGGATTGGCATGTTTAAAAGAATTAAAGAAGATATTGATAATATTTTTGAGAATGATCCAGCAGCACGAAGCGTGTTTGAGGTTGTTTTAACGTACTCCGGTTTGCATGCGATTTGGTCACATCGTATTGCACATTGGTTTTTCAAAAGAAAGTTATTCTTTTTTGCTCGTGTCATTTCGCAAGTGAGCCGATTCTTTACAGGAATCGAAATTCATCCAGGTGCAAAAATAGGCCGTCGTTTCTTTATTGACCACGGAATGGGTGTCGTCGTGGGCGAGACATGTGAAATAGGGAATGACGTAACGATTTATCAAGGCGTAACACTAGGCGGTACAGGGAAAGAAAAAGGAAAACGTCACCCCACATTAGAAGATGGTGTGCTAGTAGCAACCGGTGCAAAAGTGTTGGGCTCGATTACAGTCGGTGAAAATAGTAAAATTGGTGCAGGCTCCGTTGTATTAAAAGAAGTTCCGCCAAATGCAACAGTCGTAGGGATTCCTGGGAAAGTCGTTATGATTGATGGTGTTCGTACAGGAGCGAAGAAGTTAGATCACCAAAATATCCCGGACCCTGTTGGAGATCGTTGTGATTCATTAGAGAAAACAATCCAAAAACTACAACTAGAAATTTCTAATTTGAAAAAGGAGCAATGACAATGACGATTCAGATTTTTAACTCGCTTACAAGACAAAAAGAAACCTTTCATCCAATTGAGGAAGGGAAGGTAAAAATGTATGTTTGTGGTCCAACGGTTTATAACTATATTCATATTGGAAATTCACGTCCTGTAATTGTTTATGATACAGTTCGCCGTTATTTCCAATATGCAGGTTATGATGTGAAGTTTGTTTCGAACTTTACCGACGTTGACGATAAAATTATTAAAGCAGCCAATGAATTAGGCGAGGAAACAACTGCTTTAACAGAGCGCTTTATTGCAGCGTATTTTGAAGATATTACGGCATTAGGATGCGAAAAGGCAGATGCCCATCCTCGTGTAACGGAGCATATGGAAGACATTATTGAATTTATCAAAGTATTAATTGATAAAGATTATGCTTATGAATCACAAGGAGATGTATATTACCGTACGCGTAAATTTGATGGCTACGGAAAACTATCACATCAATCTGTAGATGATTTAAAAATAGGTGCGCGTATCGAAACGGGTGAAAAGAAAGAAGATCCGCTAGATTTTGCTCTTTGGAAAGCAGCAAAACCAGGCGAAGTGAAATGGGAATCTCCATGGGGCGAGGGGCGACCAGGCTGGCATATTGAATGTTCAGTAATGGCGCGTGAACATTTGGGCGATACAATTGATATTCATGCAGGTGGGCAAGATTTAACATTCCCTCATCATGAAAATGAAATTGCGCAATCTGAAGCGCATAACGATAAAACATTTGCGAACTATTGGATGCATAACGGGTATATCAATATTGATAACGAAAAAATGTCGAAATCATTAGGGAACTTTATTTTAGTTCATGATATTCGTCAACAAATCGACCCGCAAGTATTGCGATTCTTCATGCTATCTGTTCATTACCGTCATCCGATTAACTTTGCGCAAGATTTAGTAGAAGCAGCGAAAAACGGCTTAGAGCGCATTCGTACAGCTTATGCCAATGTTGAACATCGCTTAACAGCAACGGCGGGACTTGCAGAGGAAAGTGAACAGTGGCTTGGGGAAATTGCACAAGTGAAAACGAATTTTGAAGAAGCGATGAATGATGATTTCAATACGGCTAATGCGATTTCGGCTTTATTTGAATTATCACGTATTGCAAATGTTTATTTAAACGAAACAAACACAGATTCAAAAGTACTACAAGCGATTTTAGATACGTTTACAATTATCGGGGACGTATTAGGTATTCAAGTGAAAGTAGAAGCAGGCTTACTTGATGAAGAAATCGAAGCGTTATTAGAAGAGCGTATTGCAGCACGTAAAAACCGAGACTTTGCACGCTCTGATGAAATTCGCGATCAGTTGCTTAGCATGGATATTGTTTTAGAAGACACTCGTCAAGGGACGCGCTGGAAACGAGGTCAGTAAATGCATAATTTAACACAGCAGGATGTAAAACAACTAAATGCTTTAGCGTTAGCCTATATGGGCGATGCCGTGCTAGAGCAAAGAATTCGAGAGCATTTACTATTACTAGGCAAAGTAAAACCAAATACGTTGCATAAAGAGGCAACGAAATATGTTTCAGCGAAAGCGCAGTCAATGATTGTTTACCGTATGATTGAAGAAAATTTCTTAACAGAAGAAGAGCAAGCGGTATTTCGCAGAGGGCGCAATGCCAAATCTGGCTCCATTCCGAAAAATACCGATGTTCGCACTTACCGAAATAGTTCTGGTTTTGAAGCGGTACTAGGTAGTCTTTATTTAAGTAAACAGCATGATCGTGCCAATGAAATTATTGACTACGCAATTCAAATCGTAGAACAGTCAAAAGGAGTGTCGTAACATGACGGAACAAACCGGAGAAATGATTGCAGGAAAGAATCCGATACTAGAAGCATTACGTTCGGGTCGCGAAATGAATAAAATTTGGGTTGCAGAAGGTGTAAAGAAGACAGGTATTAATGAATTGCTTGACTTAGCACGAGAGCGCGGAGTTTTAGTACAATTCGTACCAAAGAAAAAGGTGGATCAATTAACCGATGCAAATCACCAAGGTGTGGTGGCATCGGTTGCTGCTTATGATTATGCAGAACTAGATGATTTATTCAATGCTGCGCAGGCAAAAAAAGAAGATCCGTTCTTTATCATATTGGATGAATTAGAGGATCCACATAATTTAGGGTCAATTATGCGTACGGCTGATGCAATTGGCGTGCACGGCATCATTATACCGAAACGTCGCGCGGTTGGTTTAACAGCGGTCGTTGCAAAAGCTTCAACGGGCGCTATTGAGCATGTTCCAGTTGTGCGTGTTACAAATTTAGCGCAAACGATAGATGAATTAAAAGATCGTGGCATATGGATTGCTGGAACCGATGCAAAAGGTTCAGCAGATTATCGAAAAATGGATGCCACATTACCGCTTGCATTAATTATTGGTAGTGAAGGAAAAGGGATGAGCCGTCTATTAAAAGATAAATGTGATTTTTTATACCACTTACCAATGATTGGACATGTAACATCTTTAAATGCTTCTGTAGCAGCGGCATTACTTATGTACGAAGTGTACCGCAAGCGACAAGAAGTTAACGGATGAGGCGATGCAAAATATATTGCTAGTAGACGGCTATAATATGATTGGTGCGTGGAGTGAGTTACGTCCGTTACGTGAGCCGCATTTTGAGGATGCTCGTAATCGTTTAGTTGAACGTATGGCAGAGTATAAAGCACACACGGGCTGGCGCGTAATTGTTGTATTCGATGCACATCTCGTTCCAGGCACTGAACAGTTATACGTACGACATGCTGTGGAAGTGATTTACACACGTAAAAATGAAACAGCTGACGAACGTATTGAAAAGTTATCGACTGAGCTAAAAGGAAGAAAAATTCAAATTCATGTTGCGACTTCAGATATGACCGAGCAAAATGTTGTATTTGGGCATGGCGCATTACGTAAATCTGCACGTGAATTTGAAATAGAAATGCAAATCATCCAATCAAAAATTTCGACAAAAGTAAAAGAAACGCAAGAAGATATGCCAGCCTCTAGGATTAAACTGTCAAAAGATGTAGAGTTACAATTTGAAAAGTGGCGTAGAGGTCTCAAGTAATAGTTTGCCCATAAATTCCAGTTAAGTTATACTGTTCCTAATGATTCTAGCGTAGCTGAGGTGATGTCATTGCTTAAAAGTGAAAAGATTCAAGTCATACAGCAGTTTGAACAATTAACAGATGAAGCCATTGTTGGACAAGTGCATCTAGGCAATTCTGATGCGTTAGATTTTTTAATTTCGAAATATCGGCTTTTTGTGAAAGCAAAAGCGAGATCTTATTTTTTAATTGGTGCGGATAAGGAAGATATCATCCAAGAAGGAATGATCGGCTTATATAAGGCGATCCGTGACTTTAAGGAGGATAAACTTGCGTCGTTCCGTGCATTTGCAGAATTATGTATTACGAGACAAATTATTACCGCAATTAAAACGGCAACACGCCAAAAGCATATTCCGCTCAATTCATATATTTCATTAGACAAGCCGATTTACGATGAAGAATCGGAGCGTACATTGATGGATGTTATTACGAGCCCAATCTCGGAGGACCCTGAGCATTTAATGATTAATCGCGAAGATTATAGTCATCTTGAGAAAAAAATGGGTGAAGTTTTAAGTGAATTGGAGCAGCAAGTGTTGATACGTTATCTAGAAGGACAATCATATAATGAGATTTCAGAAGAATTGAATCGACATGTGAAGTCAATTGATAATGCATTACAGCGTGTGAAGCGTAAATTAGAGCGTCATATTGAGTTAAAAGAAATGACTTAATGAGTATTGACGCGTGTTGACAGCAAGAAACTTAGGTGTTAGTCTTTAAAAGACAAACTGCCGAAAAGGTGATCGTTAATGGCGAAAAAGATCGTTTTAAGTTGTGAGAAATGCGGTTCAAGAAATTACAATGTACCTGGAAAAGAAGGTACAACAGAGCGTCTTGAATTAAAGAAATTTTGCTCGCATTGCAATGAACATACAGTGCATAAACAAACGTTATAGATGAAGCATAGATAAACAAGTTGTTCGGAGGTTAGGCTAAGATGAGTAAAGTGACAAACTTTTTACAAGAAGTCGGTTCAGAAATGCGTAAAACAAGCTGGCCGAAAAGTAAAGAGCTAACAAAGTATACGGTAGTAGTTATTTCAACGGTTATCGTTATGGCGTTATTCTTTACAGTAGTAGATTTAGGATTCTCAGAATTATTCCGTTGGTTCTTGTCTTTATAAGTTGTATCATGTTAATATTTCGAAATAGCCCGTCCATATTATATAACGGGTTTTTTCATTTGCTTTAACTTCTTTTGGTATTCATCTCCCGCATCTAATAGATGGTGAGGTGAATGCAGATTTTGATTTGCTGTTTTGCGAGTTTTTAAATAGTCGCAAAAAGGACACAATTATGCTGTCGTATAATTGATATAGAATGATGAATTTTTGTGCATAGGGAGTAAAATGCCTAACACATTTTTATGTAAAGGAGGGACGGACGATTTAGTCCTACCTATATGGAGAAAAATTGGTATGTAGTTCATACTTATTCTGGTTATGAAAACCGAGTGAAAGCAAACCTAGAAAAGCGCGTTGAAACAATGGGGATGCAAGATAAAATTTTCCGCGTGATCGTTGCTGAGCACGAAGAAACAGATGTAAAAGAAGATGGTAAGAAAAAAGTAGTAATGCGTAAAGTTTTCCCAGGTTACGTACTAGTAGAGTTAATTATGACGGATGACGCGTGGTATGTTGTGCGTAATACACCGGGTGTAACAGGATTTATCGGTTCATCAGGTGGTGGGGTAAAACCGACACCATTATTACCAGAAGAAGCAGACCGTCTACTTGAACAAATGGGCATGACAGAAACGTTAATTGGTGAGGTTGACATTACTGTTGGTGAAGTTGTTGAAGTATTAGAAGGACCTTTTGCACATTTCCAAGGTCGCGTAGAAGAAGTAGATGTCGAAAACGCGAAGATAAAAGTGCATGTTGATATGTTCGGTCGCGAAACAGTAATGGAACTGGATTTTGCGCAAGTTAAAAAAATATAACATTAATATTACTTGATTAAGCAAATTAAAAGTGTTATTATTTCATAGGTCAGCCTGTCAATTTTTTTGATAGGTGATCATTTTAGTTTTAATGTTATCGGCAAGTTAGCTGACGAACAGATATTTGAGTGGGAGGGGCAACCCAATTACCACATCACGGACTTAAGGAGGTGTGTCTCGTGGCTAAAAAAGTTATTAAAGTTGTAAAACTTCAAATCCCTGCTGGTAAAGCAAACCCAGCACCACCGGTTGGTCCTGCATTAGGTCAAGCAGGTGTTAATATCATGGGATTCTGTAAAGAATTTAACGCTCGTACTGCTGATCAAGCTGGTCTTATTATTCCGGTTGAAATTTCAGTATTCGAAGACCGTTCATTCACTTTTATTACTAAAACTCCACCCGCAGCAGTGTTACTTAAAGTAGCAGCTGGAATCCAAAAAGGATCAGGTGAACCAAATCGTAATAAAGTTGCAACGGTTAAACGTGATAAAGTTCGCGAAATCGCAGAACAAAAAATGCCAGACCTTAACGCTGCTTCAGTTGAAGCTGCTATGTTAATGGTTGAAGGTACTGCACGAAGCATGGGTATTTCTATCGAAGACTAATAACCATCTTCACACTTGATGATGTTTTGTTTTTTAAGAAGGTTGCGGCGCTCCGATAGTGATTGAAGAGTGCGCAACCTTTATTCGTGGGAGGTCAAATCCGTTAAAACCACAATCAAGGAGGAAATTATAATGGCTAAAAAAGGTAAAAAACTGCAAGATGCAGCTAAATTAATCGACCGCGCAGCTCTATATTCTGTAGAAGAAGCAGTAGCTTTAGCGCAAAAAACAAGCACAGTAAACTTTGATGCAACTGTAGAAGTAGCATTTAAATTAGGTATCGATACTCGTAAAAACGACCAACAAATCCGTGGTGCAGTAGTACTTCCACACGGTACTGGTAAAACTCAACGTGTATTAGTTTTCGCTAAAGGTGAAAAACTTAAAGAAGCAGAAGCAGCTGGCGCTGACTATGTAGGCGATGCAGAATTCATCCAAAAGATCCAACAAGGTTGGTTCGAATTTGATGTAATCGTAGCAACTCCTGACATGATGGGTGAAGTTGGTAAACTTGGACGTGTATTAGGACCTAAAGGTTTAATGCCAAACCCTAAAACAGGTACGGTTACTTTTGACGTAACAAAAGCAATCGAAGAAATCAAGGCTGGTAAAGTTGAGTACCGCGCTGAAAAAGCTGGTATCATCCACGCACCAATCGGTAAAGTTTCTTTCGATACTGAAAAATTAGTAGAAAACTTCTTAGCAGTATTTGACGTAGTTCAAAAAGCAAAACCTGCTGCAGCAAAAGGTACTTACATGAAATCTGTAAACCTTACAACTACAATGGGTCCTGCTGTAAAAGTGGACGCTAGCTCAGTAGCTAAATAATTCATTCCGGTTATTAAAACCGTTAATTTAAATTAAATTAATTGACAACACACCGCTTACTTGGTAAGATGGATGCTGTTGTGAATCATCCATTTGTACCGTAGACAGTAGGAGTGACTTGTCACTTAATGATCCTGCCGAGGACATAGGAGTTCGGATTCTTTTTAAGATGATGTACTTTCTGCCTCTATGTCTATTAAGATGTAGAGGCTTTCTTTGTCGGTATAAATGACTCATTCTAATAGGAGGTGTCATCATGAGCAAAGCAATCGAAACTAAAAAAGTTCAAGTTCAAGAAATCGCTGATAAATTTTCAGCTGCTGCTTCTGTAGTAGTTGTAGATTACCGTGGTTTAACTGTTGCACAAGTAACTGAATTACGTAAGCAATTACGTGAAGCGGGTGTTGAGTTTAAAGTTTACAAAAATACTTTATCTCGTCGTGCTGCTGAAACTGTTGGTCTTGAGGGAATCAATGAATTTTTAACTGGTCCAAACGCTATCGCATTCTCTAAAGAGGACGTAGTAGCTCCAGCTAAAATCATCAACGATTTCGCTAAGAAAAACGAAGCGCTTGAAATTAAAGCTGGTATCATCGAAGGTACTGTGGCATCTGCTGAAGACGTTAAAGCTCTTGCAGAACTTCCATCACGCGAAGGTCTATTATCAATGCTTTTATCTGTTCTTCAAGCTCCAGTGCGCAACTTCGCACTTGCAACAAAAGCTGTTGCAGAACAAAAAGAAGAGCAAGGCGCGTAATTTTCGCATCTCAACTTCAAAAAATGGCTTAGCGGCCTAAAAAACATATAACATTCCATAGGAGGAAATTAAAATGAACAATGAGCAAATCTTAGAAGCTATCAAAGCTATGACAGTTCTAGAATTAAACGATTTAGTAAAAGCAATCGAAGAAGAATTCGGTGTAACAGCAGCAGCTCCAGTAGCTGTAGTAGCTGGCGGTGCAGCAGCAGCAGAAGAGAAAACTGAGTTTGACGTTATCTTAACAGCAGCTGGCGCAGAAAAAATTAAAGTAATCAAAGTGGTTCGTGAAATCACTGGTTTAGGTCTAAAAGAAGCTAAAGAGGTTGTTGACAACGCTCCTAAAGCTCTTAAAGAAGGCGTATCTAAAGATGACGCTGAAGCTGTTAAAGCTAAACTTGAAGAAGTTGGCGCTACAGTAGAAGTTAAATAATTTTAGTTTAACTTTCGTTGCTAGGCATATTGCGTAGCTTCATGAGAAAAGCTCGTCACAGTTTTGCGGCGAGCTTTTCTTTATTTCAATTTACATTGCATGAATCGTCCGCGTGTGTAATTGCTAGATAAATGTGAAATGTACATTGAATTCAGTTGGATTTCAAACTCTAGCTGAATCAAATTGAAGCCCAGACGCAATTACGTCGAAGTGTAATTGATTTTTAGGAGGCGTGTAGTATGTCTGAACATTATTATTCCAATAAGCCTCAAACTGATAGTAAACCACGCCAATGGAAGTTTACTTTATTAGGAAATACATTTATGTTTGAAACAGACGCAGGTGTATTTAGCAAAAGCGAAGTAGATTTTGGCTCCCGTGTGTTAATAGATGCTTTTGAGTTGCCGGAAATTGCAGGAGATATACTGGATGTTGGTTGCGGTTATGGACCAATCGGGTTATCGATTGCAAAGGTAAATCCAGAGCGTGAAGTGTTGATGGTTGATATCAATACGCGAGCAGTTGCGTTGTCACAAAAGAACGCACAATTAAACGGGATTCAAAATGTACGTATTTTTGAAAGTGACGGCTTAAGTGCTGTGCCAGCTGAAACGAAAGCAGCGGCTATTTTAACAAATCCACCTATTCGTGCTGGTAAGGATACCGTTTTTAAGTTTTATGATGGTGCCTATGAGTTACTAGTAGAGAATGGTGAGTTATGGGTTGTTATTCAGAAAAAGCAAGGTGCGCCATCGACAGTGGATCGTTTAGAGGAAATGTTTTCAGAAGTAGATGTTGTTGAGAAGAAAAAAGGGTACTGGATCATACGTGCAAAAAAATAAGTAAGATTGGCTCGGAAGATTGACTTGACAAATCGACTATGATAATATAATAAAATGCAAAAATATTATTTTGAGGTAGTGTGCCCTTTTGCATAACATATAGTTTTTTATGGGTATACTTACTAAGAATGAATTTAGTTTAATCAAAAATGAGGCCTTATTAAAAGACTCGTTTTCTTTTCGTCTTTCGAAATCATACACTATTTGTAAGGTTTTGCAAAGACCTATTATCGCTTTATTGAGGGGTGAATGAGTTGACAGGTCAACTAGTTCAGTACGGACAACACCGCCAGCGTAGAAGCTTTGCGCGTATTAGTGAGGTGCTGGAGCTTCCGAATTTAATCGAAATCCAAACAGCATCTTATGAGTGGTTCCTTGAAGAAGGGTTGCGTGAGATGTTCCACGACATTTCTCCAATCGAAGATTTTACAGGTAATCTTTCATTAGAATTCGTCGACTATAAATTAGGGGATCCTAAGTATGATGTTGATGAATGTAAAGAACGTGATGTAACTTATGCTGCACCATTGCGCGTAAAAGTACGTTTGCACAACAAAGAAACAAAAGAAGTAAAAGAACAAGAAGTCTTCATGGGTGACTTCCCATTAATGACAGAAACAGGCACGTTTATTATTAACGGTGCTGAGCGCGTTATCGTTTCGCAATTAGTTCGTTCTCCAAGTGTATATTTCCACGATAAAACGGACAAAAACGGTAAAAAGGGCTTTGGCGCAACAGTAATACCTAACCGTGGTGCATGGCTAGAATACGAAATTGATGCAAAGGATGTTGTATACGTTCGTATTGATCGTACACGTAAACTTCCAGCAACAGTATTGTTACGTGCATTAGGATTCGGTTCAGATCAGGAAATTTTAGATATCATTGGTGACAATGAATACTTACGTAACACGCTTGAAAAAGATAACACAGAAAGTACTGAAAAAGCACTTCTTGAAATCTATGAGCGTTTACGTCCAGGTGAACCACCAACAGTTGACTCAGCGAAGAACCTTTTATATTCTCGCTTCTTTGACGCAAAACGCTATGATTTAGCGAATGTTGGTCGTTATAAAATGAACAAAAAGCTTCACATTAAAAATCGTCTATTTAACCAAACGATTGCTGAAACACTTGTTGATTCAGAAACAGGTGAAATTCTTGTAGAAGCAGGTACATTATTAGATCGCCGTAATTTAGATAAGTTAATTCCTTATCTAGAAGCAGGCACAGGCTTCCGTACATTAACACAAGTTGGTGGTGTACTAGAAGAAGATATTACGATCCAATCAATTAAAATTTTCGCACCAAATGATGAAGCTCAAAAAGAGATTAACGTCATTTCAAACGCGTATATCGATGAAGAAGTGAAAAATATTACACCAGCTGATGTAATTGCTTCTGTATCATACTTCTTCAACTTATTATATGGCGTAGGAAATACAGATGATATCGACCATTTAGGTAACCGTCGTCTACGTTCAGTTGGTGAGCTTTTACAAAACCAATTCCGTATCGGTTTATCTCGTATGGAGCGTGTTGTACGTGAGCGTATGTCAATCAATGACACAGCTGCTATCGTACCACAACAATTAATCAATATTCGTCCAGTAATCGCGTCAATTAAAGAGTTCTTTGGTAGCTCGCAATTATCGCAATTCATGGACCAAACAAACCCACTTGCAGAATTAACGCATAAACGTCGTCTATCTGCATTAGGACCAGGTGGTTTAACTCGTGAGCGTGCGGGTATGGAAGTACGTGACGTTCACTACTCTCACTATGGCCGTATGTGTCCGATTGAAACGCCAGAGGGACCGAACATTGGTCTAATTAACTCACTTTCATCGTTCGCAAAAGTAAATAAATTCGGTTTCATCGAAACACCGTATCGCCGTGTTGATCCAAACACGAGCGCTGTAACGGGAGATATCCATTACTTAACGGCCGATGAAGAAGATAACTATGTAGTTGCACAAGCAAACTCTTTATTAAATGAAGATGGTACTTTCGTGAAGGAAGAAATCGTAGGACGCTTCCGTGGAGATAACACTGTATTTAATAAAGACCGTATTGACTACATGGATGTATCGCCAAAGCAAGTTGTATCTGCAGCCACTGCATGTATCCCATTCTTAGAAAACGATGACTCTAACCGTGCATTAATGGGTGCGAACATGCAACGTCAAGCAGTGCCATTACTTTACCCGAATGCTCCATTTGTCGGTACAGGTATGGAACATGTAGACGCACGTGACTCAGGTGCTGCAGTCATTGCGAAATTTGACGGTATTGTTGAACATGTTGAAGCACGTTCTATTCACATTCGTCGTATTGAAACAATTGATGGCAAAGAAGTTAAAGGTGATTTAACAAAGTACAAATTACAAAAATTCATTCGTTCAAACCAAGGTACTTCATATAACCAACGCCCAATCGTAAAAATTGGCGATCGTGTGAAACCTCGTGATATTTTAGCTGACGGTCCTTCAATGGAAAGAGGCGAATTAGCACTTGGTCAAAACGTACTTATTGCATTCATGACATGGGATGGCTTTAACTACGAAGATGCGGTTATTATGAGTGAACGCCTTGTAAAAGACGATGTATATACATCTGTTCATATTGAAGAATATGAATCAGAAGCTCGTGATACAAAACTAGGACCTGAAGAAATCACGCGTGATATTCCAAACGTTGGGGAAGATGCACTTCGTAATTTAGACGATCGTGGTATCATCCGCATCGGTGCAGAAGTTCGCGACGGTGATATTTTAGTAGGTAAAGTGACGCCTAAAGGAGTTACAGAGTTAACTGCGGAAGAGCGTTTACTACATGCTATCTTCGGTGAAAAAGCACGCGAAGTACGTGACACGTCTCTACGTGTTCCACACGGAGCGGGCGGTATTATCCTAGATGTTAAAGTATTCAATCGTGAAGATGGCGACGAATTACCACCAGGAGTTAACCAATTAGTACGTGCTTATATTGTTCAAAAACGTAAAATCCGCGTTGGGGACAAAATGGCCGGACGACATGGTAACAAAGGGGTTATCTCGCGTATCTTACCAGAAGAAGATATGCCGTTTATGCCAGATGGCACACCGGTAGATATCATGCTTAACCCACTTGGTGTACCATCTCGTATGAACATCGGACAAGTTTTAGAACTTCACTTAGGTATGGCGGCACGTTATTTAGGCGTACACATGGCTACACCTGTATTTGATGGCGCGAACGAAGATGATGTTTGGGAAACAATGGAAGAGGCTGGTATGGATCGTGATGGTAAAACAACGCTTTATGACGGACGTTCAGGTGAGCCATTCGATAGCCGTGTATCAGTTGGTATCATGTATATGATCAAACTTGCCCACATGGTTGACGATAAACTTCATGCTCGTTCAACAGGTCCTTACTCATTAGTAACGCAACAACCGCTTGGTGGTAAAGCACAATTCGGTGGTCAGCGATTCGGTGAGATGGAAGTTTGGGCACTTGAAGCATATGGTGCTGCTTACACATTACAAGAGATTTTAACTGTAAAATCAGATGATGTTGTAGGTCGTGTGAAAACATACGAAGCCATTGTAAAAGGTGAAAGTGTTCCAGAGCCAGGTGTTCCAGAATCATTTAAAGTATTAATTAAAGAACTTCAGTCATTAGGTATGGATGTGAAGATGCTAACAATCAACGACGAGGAAGTAGAACTACGTGACCTTGACGATGAAGAAGAAGTAACTGCACCGGCTCCAGAAATGGAAACGCCAAAACCTACTGATGATAAAGAAGACCCAGTAGAGTCAATTGAATAATTTCAAATTGAATCGGGCAGGTTATGTCCTGCTCGATTCTTCTTTATAAATGGTAATGTATAAAGGCAAATTTCATTATGGCCTAGTATGAAATATTGCAATTGCCGAGCTACAAATAAAGTCATTTAAAGACTTATAACTAAAGGGAGGTAGGCTCCTTGATAGATGTTAATGAATTTGAATATATGAAAATTGGTTTAGCTTCCCCTGATAAGATTCGCTCTTGGTCATATGGTGAAGTAAAAAAACCAGAAACAATTAACTACCGTACATTAAAGCCAGAAAAAGATGGTCTATTCTGCGAACGCATTTTCGGACCAACAAAAGACTGGGAATGTCACTGTGGTAAATACAAACGCGTTCGATATAAAGGTGTAGTTTGTGATCGTTGTGGAGTTGAAGTAACACGTGCAAAAGTACGTCGTGAACGTCAAGGACACATCGAACTTGCAGCACCTGTATCTCATATTTGGTATTTCAAAGGAATTCCAAGTCGTATGGGTCTTCTATTAGATATGTCTCCTCGTGCATTAGAAGAAGTAATTTACTTCGCTTCTTATGTTGTGATTGAGCCAGGTCAAACTTCTTTAGGTTTCAAAGACTTACTTTCTGAGAAAGAATACCGTGCATATCGCGAAAAATTTGGTAAAGATTTTGAAGCGGCAATGGGTGCAGAAGCAATTAAACGCCTATTAGAAAAAATTGATCTTGAAGATGAAACAGCATCTTTAAAAGAAGAGCTTAAATCGGCACAGGGTCAACGTCGTACGCGTGCGATTAAACGTTTGGAAGTAATTGAATCATTCCGTAACTCAGGTAACAAACCAGAGTGGATGATTTTAGATGTACTTCCGGTAATTCCACCAGAGCTTCGTCCAATGGTGCAATTAGATGGTGGTCGTTTCGCAACTTCTGACTTAAATGACCTTTACCGTCGTGTAATTAACCGTAACAACCGTTTAAAACGTTTACTTGACCTTGGTGCTCCAAGCATCATCGTTCAAAACGAAAAACGTATGTTACAAGAAGCGGTAGATGCCCTGATCGACAATGGTCGTCGCGGTCGTCCGGTAACTGGTCCAGGTAACCGTCCTTTAAAATCACTTTCACATATGCTGAAAGGTAAACAAGGTCGTTTCCGCCAAAACTTACTTGGTAAACGTGTAGACTATTCTGGTCGTTCGGTTATCGTAGTAGGTCCAAACTTAAAAATGTACCAATGTGGTCTTCCAAAAGAAATGGCAATCGAACTATTTAAGCCTTTCGTAATGAAAGAATTAGTAGAACGTGGCCTTGCTCATAACATTAAGAGTGCAAAACGTAAAATTGAGCGTTTACACAATGAAGTTTGGGATGTTTTAGAAGATGTGATTCGTGAGCATCCGGTATTACTTAACCGTGCACCGACACTTCACCGTCTTGGTATCCAAGCGTTCGAACCTACATTAGTAGAAGGTCGTGCAATTCGTCTTCACCCATTAGTATGTACAGCTTATAACGCTGACTTCGATGGTGACCAAATGGCGGTTCACGTACCATTATCAGCAGAAGCACAAGCGGAAGCTCGATTATTAATGTTAGCTGCTCAAAATATCTTAAACCCGAAAGATGGTAAGCCAGTTGTAACACCATCTCAGGATATGGTATTAGGTAACTATTACTTAACGCTAGAGCGTGAAAATTCAGTTGGTGAAGGTTCAATTTTCAGCGATGCTAATGAAGTATTAATTGCATACCAAAATGGTCATGTACATTTACACTCACGTATCGCGGTAAAAGCAAACTCTTTCAACAACCCTACGTTTACTGAAGAACAAAATAAAATGTTCTTACTAACAACAGTAGGTAAAGTAATCTTTAATGAAATTTTACCACGCTCATTCCCGTATATTAATGAGCCGACATCTGTCAACTTAGAGCAAAAAACACCTGAAAAGTATTTCGTTGATTTAACGATTACAGAAGAGATATTAAAAGAACTTGAAGCAACTGAAGGCTATGCAGATTTATCTGAAGCAGAGAAAATCCAAGCACAACGTCGTGCTGTATTAGCGAAGCATTTCACAAATGTGCCAGTTGTAGATCCATTCCGTAAGAAGTTTTTAGGTAATGTAATTGCTGAAGTATTTAAAGAATTCCATATTACAGCAACGTCTACAATGCTTGACCGCATGAAGGACTTAGGTTTCAAATATTCTACGCGTGCTGGTATTACCGTAGGGGTATCCGATATCGTCGTATTACCTGATAAAGGTGTCATCTTAGAAGAAGCACAAGAAAAAGTAGATAAAGTAATGATGCAATTCCGTCGTGGTTTAATCACAGAAGAAGAGCGTTATGATCGTGTTATTTCAAGTTGGTCGAATGCCAAAGATATTATCCAAGGCAAGCTGATGAACTCATTACAAAAAACAAACCCAATCTTCATGATGTCTGACTCTGGTGCCCGTGGTAACGCATCGAACTTTACACAGTTAGCTGGTATGCGTGGTCTGATGGCCAACCCGGCTGGTCGTATTATCGAGTTACCGATCAAGTCTTCATTCCGTGAAGGTTTAACAGTATTAGAGTACTTCATCTCTACTCACGGTGCGCGTAAAGGTCTTGCCGATACAGCACTTAAAACAGCCGATTCGGGTTACTTAACTCGTCGTTTAGTAGACGTTGCACAAGATGTAATCGTTCGTGAAGACGACTGTGGTACAGACCGCGGATTATTAATTGGAGCTCTAATGGAAGGTAACGAATTAATTGAAGCGTTAGACGAACGTATTGTTGGTCGATATACGAAGAAAACAATTCGTCATCCAGAAACAGGCGCCGTTATTTTAGGACGTGATGGTTTAATCACTCAAGATGTTGCTCGTGTTATTATTGAGGCAAATATTGAAGAGCTTACAATCCGTTCTGCATTCACATGTAATACAAAGCATGGCGTATGTAAAAAATGTTATGGTATGAACTTAGCAACTGGTGAAGGCGTAGAAGTTGGTGAGGCAGTAGGTATTATCGCTGCTCAATCAATTGGTGAGCCGGGTACACAGTTAACGATGCGTACATTCCATACAGGTGGGGTAGCCGGTAACGATATCACACAAGGTCTTCCACGTATTCAAGAAATTTTCGAAGCACGTAATCCTAAAGGTCAATCCGTTATTTCGGAAATCTCGGGTACAGTTGTTGAAATTGAAGAAATTCGTGAAGGTCTGAAAGAAATTACTGTCCAAGGTGACGTGGAAACACGTAAATATCAAGCGCCATACAACGCACGATTAAAAGTGCAAGAAGGCGACGCGATTATCCCTGGTCAAACATTGACAGAGGGTTCTATCGATCCGAAACAATTACTAAAAGTAAAAGACGTATCGACTGTTCAAGAATATCTGTTAAAAGAAGTACAAAAAGTATACCGTATGCAAGGGGTAGAAATCGGTGACAAACATATCGAAGTAATGGTTCGTCAAATGCTTCGTAAAGTTCGTGTAATCGAAGCGGGTGATACAGACTTATTACCAGGTTCATTACTAGATATTCACCAATTCTCTGAGGCGAACGCTGAGTCTGTATTAAAAGGTAAAAACCCAGCAACTTGCCGCCCAGTCATTTTAGGTATTACAAAAGCTTCTCTAGAAACAGAATCATTCTTATCAGCTGCATCATTCCAAGAAACAACTCGTGTGTTAACGGATGCTGCAATTAAAGGTAAGCGTGATGAACTTCTAGGTCTGAAAGAAAACGTAATTATCGGTAAGCTTGTTCCAGCAGGTACCGGTATGCAACGTTACCGTCAAATCCGTATGGAGCAAGATGGTAAAGAAGAAGTAACAATTACTGAGTAACAGGCTTTCAACATATTAATTCCGGTAGAAGTTAATCCTTCTGCCGGGGTTTTTCTACAAATAACTGTCCATTTATGATGTTTGAAAAGAACAGATATTCTTTAATGATATTGGTTGACAGTGTAAGTTTGAAATGATAATATATTGAAGGTTGATAGTTAACTGTCTGTACTTTGAAGGATATGAAAATGTCCTATAATCAAGTTAAACAGGCTAGTCAAACAATCATAGGTATAAAGCAAGCAGTGAAAGCAATGCATGCTGGACAAGTAACAGCTCTTTTGTTGAAATTAATGCAGACAATTGGGTAACCGATCCGGCCATTCTTCTCGCGAAAGAAATCGGGATACCAGTTTATCTTGTTAATTCAAAAAAGGAACTTGGTAAAGCTTGCGGCATTCATGTTAGAGCTGCGGTTGTTGCGATTACTGCGATGTAGTTTTTGTGTGTATATATGCACAAAGACTTTGTTTTTACCCAAAAAATGAACCACCTGGATGTGTGGTATTGAAAAAAGGAAAAAATGAAGGGAGGACAAATCGATGCCTACAATTAACCAATTAGTACGTAAGCCTCGTCAATCTAATAGCACGAAATCAAAATCTCCAGCGTTAAACAAAGGTTATAACTCTTTCAAGAAGTCTTTAACTAACGTTAAGTCTCCACAAAAACGCGGAGTTTGTACTCGTGTTGGTACAATGACACCTCGTAAACCGAACTCGGCTTTACGTAAATATGCGCGTGTACGCTTATCTAACTTACTTGAGGTTACAGCGTATATCCCAGGTGAAGGTCACAACCTACAAGAACACAGTGTTGTACTTATCCGTGGCGGACGCGTAAAAGACTTAGCTGGAGTTCGTTACCACATCGTTCGTGGTGCACTTGATACAGCTGGTGTTAACGGTCGTTTACAATCTCGTTCTAAATACGGTACTAAACGCCCTAAAGAAAAAAAATAATTTAACTTAAAATATGTAATCACTATTTGAAAGGAGGAAAACACATGCCTCGTAAAGGTCCTGTTTCCAAACGTGACGTGTTACCAGATCCACTTTATAACTCAAAGCTAGTAACTCGTTTAATCAATAAAATGATGGTTGATGGTAAAAGAGGTACTTCTCAAAAGATTTTATACGGAGCTTTCGAATTAGTTCAAGAGCGTTCAGGTCAAAATCCTTTAGAAGTATTTGAAGCTGCACTAAACAATGTAATGCCTGTTCTTGAAGTACGCGCTCGCCGTGTTGGTGGTTCTAACTACCAAGTACCGGTTGAAGTACGTCCAGAGCGTCGTTCAACTTTAGGTTTACGCTACCTAGTTAACTATTCTCGTCTACGCGGTGAGAAAACTATGGAAGAGCGTTTAGCTAACGAAATTTTAGATGCATCTAACAACACTGGTGCTTCTGTTAAAAAACGTGAAGATATGCACAAAATGGCGGAAGCTAACAAAGCATTCGCTCACTATCGCTGGTAATATGTTTTAAGCTCTAGTTATCTAGGGCTTAAATTTTACTTATACAGTTAACCCAATATGGAAGGAGAAATTTCCTATGAAACGCGAATTCTCACTAGAGAATACTCGTAATATTGGGATCATGGCTCACATTGATGCTGGTAAAACAACAACAACAGAGCGTATCCTTTATTACACTGGTAAAATTCACAAAATCGGTGAAACACATGACGGCGGTGCACAAATGGACTGGATGGAGCAAGAGCAAGAGCGTGGTATCACAATCACATCTGCTGCTACAACAGCTCAATGGAAAGGCCACCGTGTTAACATTATCGATACTCCTGGACACGTAGACTTCACTGTAGAAGTTGAACGTTCTTTACGTGTACTTGATGGTGCTGTTACGGTACTAGATGCTCAATCTGGTGTTGAACCTCAAACAGAAACTGTATGGCGTCAAGCTACAACATACGGTGTACCACGTATCGTATATATCAATAAAATGGACAAAACGGGTGCAGACTTCTTATATTCTGTTGGTACTTTACACGATCGTTTACAAGCTAACGCTCACCCAATCCAACTACCAATCGGTGCTGAGGATCAATTCTCTGCAATTATAGACTTAGTAGAAATGAATTGTACGTTCTACGGAAATGACCTAGGTACAGATGTTACTGAAGGCGAAATTCCAGCAGAACATTTAGCGAAAGCTGAAGAATACCGTGAGAAATTAATCGACGCTGTTGCAAGTGTTGATGAAGATCTTATGGAAAAATATCTTGAAGGTGAAGAAATCACTGTTGCTGAGCTTAAAGCGGCTATCCGTAAAGCGACACTTGCAGTTGAATTCTACCCTGTATTATGCGGTACAGCATTCAAACACAAAGGTGTTCGTAAAATGCTAGACGCAGCAATGGATTATCTACCAGCACCAACAGACGTAGCAGCTATTAATGGTACATCTGTTGATGGTGATGAAGAAATCGTTCGTCATTCTGATGATAATGAGCCATTCTCAGCTCTTGCATTCAAAGTTATGACAGATCCTTTCGTAGGTAAATTAACATTCTTCCGCGTATATTCTGGTACATTAGATGCTGGTTCATACGTACAAAACTCTTCTAAAGGTAAACGTGAGCGCGTAGGTCGTATCCTACAAATGCACGCTAACTCTCGTGAAGAAATCGCGAAAGTATTCGCTGGGGATATCGCAGCAGCTGTAGGTCTTAAAGACACTACAACTGGTGATACATTATGTGACGAGAAAAACCTAGTTATTCTTGAATCAATGGACTTCCCTGAGCCAGTAATTTCACTTTCTGTAGAACCAAAATCTAAAGCTGACCAAGATAAAATGGGTCAAGCATTAGTTAAACTACAAGAAGAAGATCCAACTTTCCGTGCTCACACTGACACAGAAACTGGCCAAACAATCATCTCTGGTATGGGTGAGTTACACTTAGACATCCTAGTTGACCGTATGCGCCGTGAATTTAAAGTAGAAGCTAACGTAGGTGCTCCAATGGTATCTTACCGTGAAACATTCCGTGGCTCTGCAAAAGTTCAAGGTAAATTCACTCGTCAATCTGGTGGTCGCGGTCAATACGGTGACGTAACGATCGAGTTCTCTCCAAACGAAGAGGGTAAAGGTTTCGAATTCGAAAACGCTATCGTTGGTGGTGTTGTACCTCGTGAATACATTCCTGCTGTAGAAGCTGGTTTACGTGATTCTTTAGATCGCGGTGTAGTAGCTGGTTACCCACTTATCGACATTAAAGCAAAATTAGTATTCGGTTCTTACCATGACGTTGACTCGAATGAGATGGCGTTCAAAATTGCTGCATCTATGGCTCTTAAAGAAGCTGCGAAGAAATGTGACGCAGTTATTTTAGAACCAATGATGAAAGTTGAAGTTGTAATGCCAGAAGAGTACCTTGGTGATATTATGGGTAACATTACTGCTCGTCGCGGTCGCGTAGAGGGTATGGATGCTCGTGGTAACTCACAAGTAGTACGCGCAATGGTTCCACTATCTGAAATGTTCGGATATGCAACAACTTTACGTTCAGCAACACAAGGTCGCGGTGTATTCTCAATGGTGTTCGATCACTATGAAGAAGTACCAAAATCAATTGCTGAAGATATCATCAAAAAAAATAAAGGTGAATAATTGAAATTTCACCTTGCATGAAGTATAAATAATTTGTAAGCTATGATTGACTGATTATGATTGGGGCCCCTTTTGTAATCAGCAATCTTAGAATAAATAAAAAAACTAAAACATATCTCTGAGGAGGCAATTTCTAATGGCTAAAGAAAAATTTGACCGTTCAAAAACCCATGCTAACGTTGGTACAATCGGACACGTTGACCATGGTAAAACTACTTTAACTGCTGCAATCGCTACAGTTCTTTCTAAAAAAATGGGTGGGGAAGCTAAGTCATATGCTGACGTAGATAACGCACCAGAAGAAAAAGAGCGTGGTATTACAATCAATACATCACACGTTGAATATGAAACTGAAACTCGTCACTACGCACACGTAGACTGCCCAGGACACGCTGACTATGTTAAAAACATGATCACTGGTGCTGCACAAATGGACGGCGGTATCTTAGTAGTATCTGCTGCTGATGGCCCAATGCCACAAACTCGTGAGCACATCCTTTTATCTCGTCAAGTAGGTGTTCCTTACTTAGTAGTATTCATGAACAAATGTGATATGGTTGATGACGAAGAATTATTAGAATTAGTAGAAATGGAAATCCGTGACCTACTATCTGAATATGACTTCCCAGGCGACGATATTCCAGTAATCAAAGGTTCAGCTCTTAAAGCATTAGAAGGCGAGCCTGAGTGGGAAGAAAAAATCGTTGAGTTAATGGACGCTGTAGATTCTTACATCCCAACTCCAGAACGTCAAACTGACAAACCATTCATGATGCCAGTAGAGGACGTATTCTCTATCACTGGTCGTGGTACAGTAGCAACTGGCCGTGTTGAACGTGGTGTTGTTAAAGTCGGCGATGTAGTTGAAATCGTAGGTATTACTGAAGATGCGAAACAAACAACTGTAACAGGTGTTGAAATGTTCCGTAAATTATTAGACTATGCTGAAGCAGGAGACAACATCGGTGCATTACTACGTGGTGTAGCTCGTGAAGATATCCAACGTGGTCAAGTATTAGCTAAACCAGCTTCAATCACTCAACACACTAACTTCAAAGCTGAAGTTTATGTTTTATCAAAAGAAGAGGGTGGACGTCATACTCCATTCTTCACTAACTACCGTCCTCAGTTCTACTTCCGTACAACTGACGTAACTGGTATTTGTAACTTACCTGAAGGCGTTGAAATGGTAATGCCTGGTGACAACATCGAGATGACTGTTGAGCTTATTTCTCCAATCGCTCTTGAAGAAGGTACAAAGTTCTCTATCCGTGAGGGTGGACGTACTGTTGGTGCCGGCGTTGTTGCTACAATCCAAAAATAATATTAGCTTAAGCTAATTTAAAAACCTCTCTACTGGGACGCTAGTAGAGAGGTTTTATATTATATGTAGCCAAATTGAAGTTCTTTTGCAAAGCTACTTTAACATAGTTAATTTTAAAATACATAAAAAGGCATTTTGATTAAATTCAAAATGCCTTTTATTCGTAAGTTACATAAATATTTTTTTTAGTTTTTCTGAAAGTAGCTTGTTTAAAATACGGCTAATCGTAACGATCGCAGCAATTATGATAATAATCGACAAGCCCCATTTAAAATATTTGTTTAATTCAAGTACTAATAACCAATCGTATAGTTGGGCGATTAACCCCAGACTCACGGAATAAATGCCCACATACGTAATGAAACCAAAGATGACTTCGTTTTTAGGAAGTTCTTTTAATTGTTTACGATGATTCAACATTTTAACGACTGCAAAAACAGAAAAAAGTACAACTAATATAATGGATATTTGCAAGATGTCACCTCTAATGTATAGTTCTCATTCTATTATACGGGATATTATTAATAACTTCATGCAGAAGCATCTGTGTAATCAAATCGTTATAGTTAAAGTGCATAATGGTTATGCGAAATATGTATTTCATTTATATGCTATTATCGAATTATAATAATAGACAAGAAGAGGGGATTTCTTTTCTATGTGGATGATTGAATTTATACTTTATGAAAGTCTACATGAGGATGGGCATAATTAAAGGGAATTTGACGTTCAGCTAAGACCAAATAAAGATGTTCAAGGGGGATATTGTTCATGTCAACATATGTACAAGTGGGGAATTTACAAGTAGCATCAACTTTATATGATTTCATTAACGGTCAAGTACTGCCAGGTAGTGAGGTAGAGCAAGCTGCATTTTGGAAGGGCTTTGATCAACTAATTCATGATCTAGCACCAGAAAATCAAGCGTTATTAGCAGAACGAGATTCATTACAAGTGGCGATAAATGAATGGCATAAGGAAAATAAGGGGAATTTTGATTTTGCCGCATATAAAGTCTATTTAGAGGAAATTGGTTATTTAGAGCCGAAAGTAGAACCTTTTAAAGTGACGACTGAAAATGTAGATACAGAAATTGCATTCCAAGCGGGACCACAATTAGTTGTACCAGTAAGCAATGCACGTTATGCCATCAATGCGGCAAATGCACGTTGGGGAAGTTTATATGATGCGCTTTACGGAACAGATGTTATTACGGATGAAGACGGGGCAGAGGCTGGAAAAGGCTATAATCCAGTTCGTGGCGGCAAAGTAATCGCGTATTCGAAACAACTTTTAGATCAAGCAGCTGAATTACAAGGAGCTTCTCATAAAGATGTTGTGAAATATGCGATTGTGGATAGCTTATTGCAAGCGACATTATCAAATGGACAATCGACAGGTTTAGTTCAAGAAGAGAAATTGGTTGGCTATTTAGGGGATACGGCGGAACCAACTGCGGTATTACTTAAAAATAATGATATACATGTGGAAATTCAAATAGACCGCCTTCATCCAATTGGCAAAGATGATGCAGCGGGTGTGAAGGATGTTATTTTAGAATCAGCTATTTCGACAATTATGGACTGTGAGGATTCAATAGCTGCTGTTGATGCAGAGGATAAAGTCGAAGTGTATTCAAACTGGTTAGGTTTAATGAAAGGCGATTTAACAGCTACATTTGCAAAAGGTTCAAAAACGTTAACACGTACATTAAATCCAGATCGAGTTTATACAAGTCCAACAGGTGGAAACGTGACAATTAATGGACGTTCATTAATGTTCATACGTAATGTGGGACACTTAATGACGAATCCTGCAATTTTATATAATGATGGCCAAGAAGTGCCTGAAGGAATTATGGATGGTGTCATTACAAGTTTAATTGCAAAACATGAGTTGCTTGGTAACGGACAATACAGAAATTCGCAAACTGGTTCAGTTTACATCGTAAAACCGAAAATGCATGGCTCAAAAGAAGTTGCATTTGCTAATAAGTTATTCGGACGTGTAGAAGATATCATTGGTGTAAGTCGAAATACATTAAAAATCGGCGTAATGGATGAAGAACGCCGTACATCTCTTAACTTAAAAGCATGTATTCAAGAGGTAAAGGAACGTATTGTGTTTATTAATACAGGTTTCTTAGACCGCACTGGTGATGAAATTCATACATCGATGGAAGCGGGTCCAATGGTTCGAAAAGGCGAAATGAAAACATCAACTTGGTTAGCGGCCTATGAAAAGTCGAATGTTGTAGTTGGTTTAGATGCAGGCTTACAAGGACGCGCTCAAATTGGAAAAGGGATGTGGGCAATGCCAGATTTAATGGCAGAAATGCTGAAGCAAAAAATTGCGCATCCACAAGCAGGAGCGAATACAGCTTGGGTACCATCTCCAACAGCAGCGACGTTACATGCGATGCATTATCATGAAGTGAATGTAAAAGACATTCAGAAAGGCATCGCAACTTCAGAAGATTTACAAGATGAGATTTTACAAATTCCTCTAGCGCCATCAACAGACTGGACGCCAGAAGAAATTCAACAAGAGCTAGATAATAATGCACAAGGGATTTTAGGTTATGTTGTGCGCTGGGTAGAGCATGGTGTAGGGTGTTCGAAAGTTCCTGATATTAACGATATCGGTTTAATGGAGGACCGCGCGACGTTACGTATCTCAAGTCAACACGTAGCTAACTGGTTACATCATGGAATTTGTACAGAAGAGCAAGTGCAAGAAACGATGGAGCGCATGGCGAAAGTAGTGGACGAACAAAATGCAGATGATCCAGAATATGTTGCAATGGCGGCGAATTATGATGATTCTGTAGCGTTCCAAGCAGCTTGTGATTTAGTGTTCAAAGGATATGAGCAGCCAAGCGGTTATACAGAGCCAATTTTACACAAAAGACGTTTAGAAGCAAAAGTAAAATTTGCTCAAAAAGTAAACGCGTAGTCAAATTATACAGGGCGATTTTGATTGATTAAACTCAGTCAAAATCGCTTTTTTTTATTCAGGCATAAAATCACGTGCAAGTTCAATGAATTCCCGTACAGCAAATGGTAAGTACTTATTTTTCTTCCACGTAATACCGAGCTCTAAATGAATGACTTGTTCTTTTAAGGGGATTGTTTGAATCGTATCGTATGTAATCTTTTCAGCAATTTTTTTCGGGAGTAAAGCAATACCGAGTTTAGCTTGCACCATTTCGATAAATAAATCCTTTTGGGATGTTTCACAAACGATTGTTGGAAAATAGCCGAATTTTGAGCATTCCTCAATAATGCGATCATATAAAATGAAATCATTACGGTAAATGATAAATGCCTCGGATTGTAAATCGGCTAGTTCAATAAATTTCTGCTTCGCTAGTGAATGATCTTGATGAACGATTAAAACAAGTGGATCTTTTATAAATCGAATTGTTTCTAATTGCTCATTCGTTGAGCAAACGCTACATACTAAGCCGATATCTAGTTCCCCAGCTTCAATCCCCTGTCGAATGCGTTTTGTGCCCACTTCGGTTAATAAAATTTCAATGTATGGATATTTCTCTTTATAATAGCTAATTAACTTCGAAAAAAATTCTGCACCGACAATTGGTGGAATGCCAATTCGAATTTGTCCTTTTTTTAATTCCATTAAATCGGTTAGTTCGGAGCGTAGATTATGGAAAGACTCCAATACTTGTAAGGCATTGATTAAAACAGCATGCCCAGCGTCCGTTAATTCAAGTTGCTTGGAAGAACGATAAAATAGCGGTACACCAAGTTCAGATTCTAAATTTTGAATTGCTTTGCTTATAGAAGGCTGCGATACGTGTAGTGTAGTAGCAGCTTTCGTAAAACTTAATTGTTTTGCCACTTCAACAAAATATTCAATTTGACGAATATCCATGAATTCAAACCTCCTGTACGAACGTTTGAATTCATTATAACAAACATAATTACTAGCGGTTGTCACAGATTTTGAATTGTGCCAAGATGAAGTTATGGGAATAGTTGTAAGTTTATCGTTCGTGTATAATATAATAGCATTTAAAGGAGCTGGTAAATTTGAAGATTATGCTAATAGAAGATGACCCGTCAATTTTTGAATTAATACGTGAGCGCTTTGCACAGTGGGATATTGAAGTGGTGGGGCCTACAAATTTCCAACAAGTAATGGATACATTTGAGAAAGAACAGCCGGAGCTTGTCCTCATCGATATTCAATTACCAGCATTCGATGGCTTTCACTGGTGTCGCGAAATTCGTTTTGTATCAAAAGTGCCGATTATCTTTCTATCCTCACGTGATCACCCGATGGATATGGTGATGGCGATGCAAATGGGGGCAGATGATTTTGTGCAAAAGCCCTTTCATATGGAAGTATTGATTGCGAAAATACAGGCATTGCTACGACGAACATATACGTATCAAGAGCAAGCTCCAAATATTATCCAGTGGAATGGAGCGCAAGTAGATTATAGTCGTAGTGAAGTTAGCTTAAACGGAGAAAAAATGGCGTTAACTAAAAATGAACTTTTTATATTACGTTTTCTGTTATCTCAAACGGATAAAATCGTGTCACGTGACGAATTAATGCGTAAATTATGGGATGATGAGCGTTTTGTCAATGACAATACGCTAACGGTGAACGTAAATCGTTTACGTCAGCGATTGGAGGAAATCGGATTAGCGGAGGTCATTTTAACGAAAAAGGGACTTGGCTATATGGCGGTTACTTTATGATCTGGCTATTTTTAAAGGAGCATGCACAGTGGTTTCTGTTTTACGTTTTATCATTAATTAGTTTGAATGGTTTGCTAGTGCTAGACAGTGGGTTTTATAATGTGTCGATACTTTATTTAAATAGTGTGTATAGTGTACTTTTCTTTTTCTTTATTGGTTGGCGATTTTTAAAGGATTGGTCATATTTAAAGAGAGTGGAAAATCAAAGCTTTGAAGACTTAGATCGCATGCAGAGTCCCTATATGTCACATTTAGTTGAACGTTTTCAAAGGGAGTATGCACAGCAAACGAATGAACTCAATCAGATGAAAATTCAATTGTTAGAGGAACGAGATGATTTGCTTGCATGGGTACATGAAGTGAAAACACCTTTAACCGCAATGAAAATCATGCTTGAGCAAATGGAAGTTGGAAAGCTACAGACGCGTCTTGAACATGAATGGCTTCGTTTATACATGCTTGTTGACCAACAGCTTCATCAAACACGCCTTCAAACGATGGAACAGGATAATCGTTTAGAGCGTGTGGAATTACGCAAAGTGATTGCTAATGAAATTCGTTCATTGAAAGCTTGGTGTATGGAAAAGGGGATTGGTTTTGAAGTAGAAGAGTTGGAGCTAGAAATCGTGACGGATACGAAGTGGCTATCATTTATTTTGCGTCAAATTTTATCGAATGCAGTGAAATATAGTCATGCAAATTCGGAAGTGCATATTACTATGTCTCAGCAACAAGGGAATTGGGCATTACATATACGAGATTGTGGGATTGGAATTGCACCGGAGGATTTACCGCGTATTTTTCGGAAGTCATATACAGGATCAGTTGGCAGAGAATCCACTACTGCAACAGGGATGGGGCTTTATTTAGCGCAAAATGCTGCGACAAAGCTTGGTATAAAGCTCTTGGTAAATTCAAAAGTCGATGAAGGCTCAACTGTTACACTAGTATTTCCTAAACAAAATGAATACATGAAACTTTACGGTATGTGACGAAATTGTCATGTACCGCTTCTTTTTGTCATGCAAATCAAACGATTATTACGTATGAACCTTGTAAAATTAAGGACATAAGGAAGCAGAGGGGAGCACAATGATGAGCATTTTAATTGGACGTAAAATTAAGAAGACATATGGTAAGAAACAGATGGCCTATGAAGTATTAAAGGGCATTGACTTAGAAGTAGAAAAAGGAGAATTTGTCGGAATTATGGGTTCTTCAGGATCAGGTAAGACGACACTTTTAAATGTTCTTTGTTCCATTGACCGTGTAACAGAGGGGCTTGTAGAAATTGATGGACAGCAATTACAAAAAATGAAGGAGCATGAGTTGGCAAAATTCCGTCGAGATCAACTAGGCTTTATATTCCAAGACTATAATTTACTTGATACGTTAACGGTAAAAGAAAATATTTTGCTGCCACTATCCATTACAAAAATTCCAAAAGCTGCGGCAGAGGCACGATTTGCAGAACTTGTGAAAATATTAATGATTGAAGACATTGCAAATAAATACCCGAATGAAATTTCAGGTGGTCAAAAGCAACGAACTTCTGCGGCACGTGCTTTAATTTCTAACCCGTCAATTGTGTTTGCAGATGAACCAACTGGTGCATTGGATTCAAAATCAGCAACAGCACTACTGAGCAACTTAGTAAATATTAATGAGCAAAAAAATGTAACGATTATGATGGTGACACATGATGCAGTAGCTGCGAGTTTTTGTTCACGAGTATTGTTTTTAAAAGACGGGCAACTGTATACGGAGTTATATAAAGGTGAAAAAAGCCGCAATGACTTTTTCCAGCAAATTTTGCATACGCAAAGTGTGCTAGGTGGTGACGGTCATGAAGCTTAATCAATTAGTTTTTAAAAGTATGCTAAAAAATATAAAACATTATTATTTATACTTCTTTGCCTTAATTTTTAGTGTAACTTTGTATTTTTCATTTGTGACGTTGCAATATAATGACTCGGTTATGCAAACGGCAGCGAATAGTGGATCGGCAGCAGCTGGTTTAAAAGCAGCAACGTATATTTTGTATTTTATCGTATTATTTTTCGTGCTTTATGCAAATCATTTATTTATGAAACGTCGAAGTAAAGAAATTGGGCTGTATCAATTAATCGGGATGACGAAAGGTTTAATTATTCGTCTTGTTGCACTTGAAAACATTGTCCTGTTTGCGGGGGCAGTGCTCGTTGGTATGTTATTTGGATTTTTAAGTTCACGATTGTTTGCGATGGTATTGTTAAAAGTTCTTGAGCAAGATACGGTTGTGGCGATGACATTTAGTTTAGAAGCCGTAAAACAGACAGTGCTCCTGTTTGCGATTTTATTAGCAATTATTTTAGTACAGATGACCTTGATGATTCGCCGTGTATCGTTATTATCGCTTTTCACCGCCTCAAAACAAGCGGACGAACGTGTGAAGCGCTTTAGCCCGCTCCAAATGATGATGGGCGCTATCGGGATTGGATTGATTAGTTACGGCTATTACGCATCTACACAACTCTTTTCAGAGGATTCAGCGACTGATTTGTTTCTAAATATGTTAATTATTTTAGCTACGACAATCGGCGGCACGTTTTTTGTATTTCGTTTTTCAATCGCCTTCGTATTGAACTTAGTGCGTATGAAGAAAAACGGGCATTTATCACCTGTTGATGTCCTTGCTTTAACACCGATTATGCATCGTATGAAAGGTAATGCGAAGTCACTTACATTAATTACGGTACTGACAGCTGTATCCCTTGCGATTACAACACTATCTTATATTTCATATTATTCTGCGGACGAAAAGGCATTTTCAACATCACCAACAGATTACACATTGTATGAAGATAATGGCAAGGAATTTTTAGCTGCGCTCGATGCGGAAGGAATTGCTTATGATACAGTGGAGTTGAGTCTACAAAAGATGGAGTTTTCACTCGAACAATTAGTAGCCGAGCATATGAAAAATAATGAATTGTGGAATATGGACATGGAGATTTACGCTGTGCCCTTGTCGGATTATATAAAACGTTATCCAGGACTAGAGCTAGCAGAAAATGAGGCAATTATTACGGGATATAATAATGTCTTATCAGAGATGATTCCATTAGAAGCAGGAAATGTGATAATGAAAGCTGAGGGTCAAAGCTATCCAATCGAGGTCATAGAAGTTAAGGATGAGTATTTACTTGGTAATATCGTTGTAGGTGGTGGGCCGGTATTAATCGTAAAGGATGCATTCTTTGAAAAGTTGGCCCAGCATAAAGACATTTCGGTTTGGCATAAACAAACATCGATTTCATTACATGACAAAGGTGATTTAGCCCGTGCAGAAACGCTTTATAAAGAAACAAATGCCGATCATATTGAATTTTATATGGCAGATGAAGATGGTGAATTACAATTAAAAACGCGAAATCAAGTAAGTAAGGAAAAATCACGTACAGATTATATTAGCGTGATGGGCGTTACCATATTCACGACAGCATTTTTAGGGTTAGCATTCTTGCTAGCAACGGGTAGCATATTGTATTTCAAACAAATGACGGAAGCGGAAGAAGAACGTGAAGCTTACACTATTTTACGCAAAATTGGTTTTTCACAGCAGGAGATTTTGCGTGGTATTTATAGGAAGCAGGCGTTTAATTTCGGTTTACCGCTGGCAATTGGTTTATTGCATAGTTATTTTGCAGTTAAATCAGGTTGGTTCTTATTTGGATCAGAGCTTGTTACACCACTACTTATCACGATGGGACTTTATATCGTAATGTATATTATTTTTGCATTACTTTCTATTAGTTATTATAAAAAAGTAATTAAAGAGTCATTATAAGGATAGGGACTGTTAATTTAATATGAATTGACAGTTTCTTTATATTGACAGCAAATAAGTAAAATATTATACTTTAACACATTAGTGATTTAGCATACGAAAGTGAAGTGTAATAGATGAATGCGGTTTTAGTGGCAGTAGGAATCATGCTTATATTAAGTTTAATGCGTATTAATGTGGTGCTCTCTCTAACTGTAGGGGCCATTTTAGGAGGACTCGCAGGTGGACTGAATGTGTTAGATACAATCGATGCTTTTGTAGGTGGCTTAGGTGGAGGAGCTACGATTGCGCTTAGCTACGCCTTACTTGGAGGTTTTGCACTCGCGATTTCTCGTACAGGTATTCCAGAAGTGTTAGTAGGCCTAATTTTAAAGATTGTGCAGCGCGAAGGCGAGTCGCAAAAGAAAGGGTTAGCGAAGGCGTTAATTATTTTTGTGTTATTAGCGCTAGCGATTATGTCACAAAACGCGATCCCAGTGCATATCGCGTTTATTCCTTTAATTGTTCCGCCAATGATCAAGTTAATGAATATGTTAGAAATTGATCGTCGTTTAATCGCGACTGTTTTAACATTTGGTTTAATTATGCCGTATATGTTTTTACCATTTGGATTTGGTTTAATCTATCAAGATTTAATCGTGACACAGATGGGCTTAGCGGGTATGGATGTTGCGCTTTCCGATGTTCCTAAGGCGATGGCGATTGTTGCACTAGGGATGGTTGTCGGGCTTGTTACAGCGTTTTTTGTGTATCGTAAGCCACGTAAGTATAAAATGATTGAGGTAACGGCTGAAGATCAATTGAAAGTCGATGTGAAGCCACGCAATATTTTATTCGCTGCCATCGCATTAATCGCGTCACTAGCAGTTCAAATTCCAACAGGTTCAATGATTATCGGTTCTTTAGTAGGGATAGGTATCCTGTACATTACAGGTGCGTTGAAGGTGAAAGAAGCGGATGAAGTGCTAACAGATGGGATGCGTATGATGGCATTTGTCGGCTTCGTTATGATTGCAGCAAACGGTTTTTCAGCTGTAATTAATACAACAGGGGATGTTGAGTCACTTGTAGCAGGTGCTATGGAAATATTTGGTGGCAATGTAGCAGTTACCGTATTCGCTATGTTAGTAGTAGGACTTATCGTTACGATGGGGATCGGTTCTTCATTTGCTACAATTCCAATTATTGCAGCCATTTTTGTCCCACTTGCGATGGAGCTTGGGTTAAGTGAGTTAGCAATTATTTGTTTAATTGGTACAGCTGGGGTACTTGGAGATGCAGGATCGCCCGCTTCCGATTCCACACTAGGTCCAACAGCGGGGCTGAATGTGGATGGACAACATAATCATATTTGGGATACATGTGTTCCTACTTTCGTATTTTATAATATTCCACAAATCATTTTCGGATGGTTAGCAGTGGTTTTCTTCCTATAATAGGGGCATCACTTTCTGTATTTAGAGAGTGATGTTTTTTTATGTGAATAAGTGAAGTAATGCGCTGCTTTAGTAATTATATAAATTTGAATTCGTTTGGGTTGATTTCGAATTAATAATCTTATATACTAATAAACGGCTCAAAGAGAGCGAATGTAATAAATAAGAATAAAACATTATTAAAAAGAATTTTGCTCAACCACTTGCGAACTTCTTTTTTATTGTGTATAATGTTTAATGTTGGTCTTTGACTGCGATGAAGCGAGAGGTTGCCGACACACCCGGCCGCTTTGCCATGGCGGTGTGTAGGAGAAATTTTCGTGGAGAATGTCTAGAAAATAGGCGAGAAGGAGGGAAAGTAATGGCAAAACAAAAAATTCGTATTCGTTTAAAAGCGTATGATCACCGTATCCTTGATCAATCTGCTGAGAAAATCGTTGAAACTGCGAAACGTTCAGGTGCTGGAGTATCAGGTCCGATTCCACTACCTACTGAAAGATCTGTTTATACAATCTTACGTGCGGTTCATAAGTACAAAGATTCTCGTGAGCAATTTGAAATGCGCACACACAAACGTCTTATCGACATCGTTAACCCGACACCACAAACTGTTGATGCGTTAATGAAGCTTGATTTACCATCTGGCGTTGATATCGAAATCAAACTTTAATGGTAAAAACAAATATACAAAACTTTTTCTTAAAATTAACAGGAGGTGTGACAAATGACTAAAGGAATCTTAGGTAGAAAAATTGGTATGACTCAAGTTTTCGCTGAAAACGGTGATTTAATTCCCGTAACAGTTATCCAAGCTACTCCAAACGTAGTTTTACAAAAGAAAACTGTTGAAACTGATGGCTACGAAGCAGTTCAAATTGGTTTTGAAGACAAGCGCGTTAAGCTTTCTAACAAACCACAACAAGGACACGTAGCAAAAGCGAACACTGCTCCTAAGCGCTTCATCCGTGAGTTCCGCAACTTAGACGTAGCGGCTTACGAAGTTGGTCAAGAAGTCAAGGTTGAAATTTTCGCTGAAGGCGATGTAATCGATGTAACAGGTGTAACAAAGGGTAAAGGTTTCCAAGGTGCTATTAAGCGTCACGGACAATCTCGTGGTCCAATGTCTCACGGTTCTCGTTACCACCGTCGCGTAGGTTCTATGGGCCCAGTTGCTCCAAACCGCGTATTCAAGCAAAAGAAATTACCTGGTCAAATGGGTGCTGTTGTTGTAACAATCCAAAACCTTGAAATCATCAAGGTGGATGTTGAACGTAACCTATTATTAGTAAAAGGTAATGTCCCTGGTTCTAAAAAAGCATTAATAACAGTTAAGTCTGCTATTAAATCAAAATAATTCTCTTAAAGAAAGGAGGAAACAGGAATGACAAAAGTATCTTTACTTAGTCAAACAGGTGCTTCAGTTGGTGAAATCGAATTAAACGATGCGATTTTCGGAATCGAGCCAAACGAAGCTGTATTATTCGACGCAATCGTTGCTCAACGCGCATCTTTACGTCAAGGTAATCACAAAGTAAAAAACCGTTCAGAAGTTGCTGGTGGTGGTCGTAAGCCATGGCGTCAAAAAGGAACTGGTCGTGCACGTCAAGGTTCGATCCGCTCTCCACAATGGCGTGGCGGTGGTGTTGTATTCGGTCCTACTCCACGTAGTTACGCTTACAAATTACCGAAAAAAGTTCGTCGCTTAGCTCTTAAATCGGCTTTATCAGCTAAAGTATTAGAACAAAAATTAGTAGTTCTTGATGCATTAACTTTAGATGCACCAAAAACAAAAGATTTCAAAGCAGTACTTGCTGCATTAGAAATCAACAAAAAGGCGTTATTCGTTACTGCTGAAGTAAATGAAAACGTAGCATTATCTGCTCGTAACATCCCTGGTGTTACAGTGTTAGCGGCTGAAGGAATCAACGTATTAGACTTAGTAGGTCACGATAAAGTTGTATTCACTCAAGACGCTGTAAAAAAAGTTGAGGAGGTGCTTGGATAATGGAAGCACGTGATATCTTAAAACGTCCGGTCATTACTGAGCGTTCTTCAGAAATTATGGCAGAGAAAAAGTATACTTTCGAAGTAGACACTCGCGCTAACAAAACTCAAGTTAAACACGCAGTTGAAGAAATCTTCGGCGTTAAAGTTGAGAAAGTAAACGTTATGAACTACAAAGGTAAGTTCAAACGCGTTGGTAAATTCGGTGGCTACACTAACAAACGTCGTAAAGCGATTGTTAAATTAACTGCTGATTCAAAAGAAATCGAATTATTCGAAATCTAAACTTGATATATTGAACTTTTAAGAAGGAGGGAAAACAAATGGCGATTAAAAAGTATAAGCCAACCTCAAATGGTCGACGTAACATGACGTCACTGGACTTTGCAGAGATCACAACTAATAAACCAGAGAAATCTTTATTAGCTCCAAAAACTCGCAAAGCCGGCCGTAATAACCAAGGTAAAATTACTGTTCGTCATCACGGTGGTGGTCATAAGAAACAATACCGTGTTATCGATTTCAAACGTATTAAAGATGACATTCCAGGACGCGTTGCTACAATCGAGTACGATCCAAACCGTTCTGCAAACATCGCATTAATTAACTATGCTGATGGTGAAAAACGTTATATCCTAGCTCCGAAAGGCCTTGAAGTTGGTCAAACAATCGTTTCAGGTCCAGAATCGGACATTAAAGTAGGTAACGCGTTACCACTAATCAATATCCCAATGGGTACAACTATCCATAACATCGAAATGAAACCTGGTAAAGGTGGACAATTAGTACGTTCTGCTGGTACTTCTGCACAAGTACTTGGTCGTGAAGGTAAATATGTAATCGTTCGTTTACAATCGGGCGAAACTCGTTTAATCCTTGCTACTTGCCGCGCTACAATCGGTCAAGTAGGTAACGAACAACACGAACTAGTTAACATCGGTAAAGCCGGTCGTTCTCGTTGGTTAGGTAAGCGCCCAGCGGTACGTGGTTCTGTAATGAACCCTAACGATCACCCACACGGTGGTGGTGAAGGACGTTCTCCAATCGGACGTAAATCTCCAATGACACCATGGGGCAAACCAGCTCTTGGTTACAAAACTCGTAAAAAGAAAAATAAATCATCTAAATTTATTATTCGTGGACGTAAAAAATAATGTGGTAACCCTACGGTTCGATTCGCGGGCCGTGGTTGTATCACGGAGGGAGGTTCCAAAATGGGCCGCAGCTTAAAGAAAGGACCTTTTGTTGATGACCACCTAATGAAAAAGGTGGAAGCACAAGAGGCTTCTGAGAAAAAGCAAGTTATTAAAACTTGGTCTCGCCGTTCTACTATCTTCCCGAACTTTATCGGATTAACAATCGCTGTATACGATGGTCGTAAACACGTTCCAGTATACGTGACAGAAGATATGGTAGGTCACAAACTTGGGGAGTTCGCACCAACTCGTACTTATAAAGGTCACGGTGCAGACGATAAAAAAACAAGACGCTAATTTTGAGAGGAGGTAAATCCTAATGACACAAGCTAAAGCTATCGCTCGCACAGTTCGTATCGCTCCTCGTAAAGTACGTCTAGTAGTAGACTTAATTCGAGGCAAGCAAATTGGTGAAGCAGTTGCAATTTTACGTCATACTCCAAAAGCGGCGTCTCCAGTCGTTGAGAAAGTATTAAAATCTGCAGTTGCTAACGCTGAACACAACTATGAGTTAGATATTAACAATCTAGTTGTATCTGAAATCTTCGTTGATGAAGGTCCAACTTTAAAACGTTTCCGTCCACGTGCACAAGGTCGTGCATCGGCAATCAATAAACGTACAAGCCACATCACTATCGTGGTATCTGAGAAGAAGGAGGGGTAATCCGTGGGTCAAAAAGTACATCCAATAGGACTACGTGTTGGTATTATTCGTGACTGGGAATCAAAATGGTTCGCTGAAAAAGACTACGCTGATCTATTACACGAAGATATCAAAATTCGTAAATATATCGAAACTAAACTTAAAGATGCATCTGTATCTAAAGTAGAAATCGAACGCGCTGCAAATCGCGTGAACGTTACAATTCACACTGCGAAGCCAGGTATGGTAATCGGTAAAGGTGGTACGGAAGTAGAAAACTTACGTAAACACTTAACTGAAGTAACTGGTAAACGTGTACACATTAACATTATTGAAATTAAACGTGCTGATCTTGATGCGAAATTAGTAGCTGAAAACATCGCTCGTCAACTTGAGAACCGCGTATCATTCCGTCGTGCTCAAAAACAATCAATCCAACGCACAATTCGCGCTGGTGCAAAAGGTATTAAAACACAAGTATCTGGTCGTTTAGGTGGCGCTGACATCGCGCGTGCTGAACACTATAGTGAAGGAACTGTTCCGCTTCATACATTACGTGCTGACATCGATTATGCACATGCTGAAGCAGACACAACATACGGTAAACTAGGCGTTAAAGTTTGGATCTACCGTGGTGAAGTCCTTCCTACTAAAAAGAACTCTGTGGAAGGAGGCAAATAATATGTTATTACCAAAACGCGTAAAATATCGTCGTGAACACCGTGGTAACATGCGTGGTGAAGCGAAAGGCGGTAAAGAAGTATCTTTCGGTGAGTGGGGCTTACAAGCTACTACAGCATCATGGATTACAAACCGTCAAATCGAATCTGCCCGTATTGCAATGACACGTTACATGAAACGTGGCGGTAAAGTTTGGATTAAAATTTTCCCACACAAGCCTTATACGAAAAAGCCTCTAGAAGTCCGCATGGGTTCTGGTAAAGGTTCTCCTGAAGGTTGGGTAGCAGTAGTAAAACCAGGAAAAGTAATGTTCGAAATCGCTGGTGTATCTGAAGAGATCGCACGTGAAGCACTTCGTTTAGCATCACACAAACTTCCTGTGAAAACTAAAATTGTAAAACGTCAAGAAACTGGTGGTGAATCTAATGAAAGCTAATGAAATCCGTGACCTTGCCACTGCTGAAATTGAATTAAAAGTGAAATCACTGAAAGAAGAGCTTTTCAACCTTCGCTTCCAATTGGCGACTGGTCAATTAGAAAACACAGCTCGCATTCGTGAAGTTCGCAAAGCGATCGCACGTATGAAAACTGTGATTCGTGAAAGAGAAATCAGTGCAAATAACTGATAAAGGAGGTTTTCAAGTATGACTGAGCGTAACCAACGCAAAGTTTACACAGGCCGCGTTGTTTCAGATAAAATGGATAAAACTGTTTCTGTTTTAATCGAAACACACAAAAAGCACAAGCTTTACGGTAAACGTGTAAAGTACTCTAAAAAGTTTAAGGCTCATGATGAGCTAAACACAGCGAAAATCGGTGATATTGTACGTATCATGGAAACTCGCCCGCTATCAGCTACTAAGCGCTTCCGTTTAGTTGAAATTGTTGAAAAAGCGGTTATTATCTAATAACACATTTCGGAATAAAACTAATTTCCGAAGGGAGGTAACCTAAGTGATCCAACAAGAAAGTCGTATGAAAGTTGCTGACAACTCAGGTGCACGTGAAGTTTTAACAATTAAAGTACTTGGTGGTTCTGGACGTAAAACTGCTAACATCGGTGATATCGTTGTTTGTACAGTCAAGAAAGCAACACCAGGTGGCGTTGTCAAGAAAGGTGACATTGTTAAAGCTGTTATCGTTCGCACAAAATCAGGTGCTCGTCGTAAAGACGGTACGTACATCAAATTTGACGAAAACGCTTGCGTAATCATCAAAGATGATAAATCACCACGCGGAACTCGTATTTTCGGACCAGTCGCACGTGAATTACGTGATGGCAACTTCATGAAAATCGTTTCTCTAGCTCCAGAAGTTCTTTAATTTCATGACAGTACCAATCAAGGAGGTGCGACACATAATGCATGTTAAAAAGGGCGACAAAGTAAAAGTAATTACTGGTAAAGACAAAGGTAAAGAAGGCGTAATCTTAGCTGCTTTCCCAAAACAAGACCGTGTTCTTGTTGAAGGTGTAAACATCGTTAAGAAACACGTTAAACCTAACCAACTTAACCCACAAGGTGGAATTGTATCTCAAGAAGCTGCAATCCACGTTTCGAACGTAATGCTAATCGATCCTAAATCTGGCGAGCCGACTCGTGTAGGTTATGAGATCAAAGATGGCAAAAAAGTTCGTGTTGCAAAAAAATCAGGTGTAGTAATCGACTAATAAGTAAATTGAGAAGGGAGGTACACACATGAGCCGCCTAAAAGTAAAATATTTAAACGAAGTTTCACCTGCTCTTATGAGCAAGTTCGAATATAAATCAGTAATGCAACTACCTAAAGTTGATAAGATCGTAATCAACATGGGTGTTGGTGATGCTGTTCAAAACTCTAAAGCTCTTGATGTAGCTGTAGAAGAATTAACAATTATCACTGGTCAAAAACCAGTTGTAACGAAAGCTAAAAAATCTATCGCTGGTTTCCGTTTACGTGAAGGTCAAGCGATCGGTGCTAAAGTTACATTACGCGGTGAGCGTATGTATGAATTCCTGGATAAATTAATCTCTATCGCACTTCCACGTGTACGTGACTTCCGTGGTGTTTCTAAAAAAGCATTTGACGGTCGCGGTAACTACACACTAGGTGTTAAAGAACAATTAATTTTCCCGGAAATCGATTACGATAAAGTTTCAAAAGTACGCGGTATGGACATCGTTATCGTAACAACAGCGAATTCTGACGAAGAAGCTCGCGAGTTATTAACACAGTTCGGTATGCCGTTCCAAAAGTAATAAAACAAGGAGGGCGAAAACGTGGCTAAAAAATCAATGATCGTTAAACAACAACGAACGCAAAAATTTAAAGTGCAAGAATATACACGTTGTGAGCGCTGTGGGCGTCCACACTCAGTATATCGCAAATTTAAACTTTGCCGTATTTGTTTCCGTGAACTTGCATATAAGGGACAAATTCCTGGCGTTAAAAAGGCCAGCTGGTAATCCCCTAAATTGGGAAGGAGGTAAATTTTCATGACAATGACTGATCCGATTGCAGATATGCTGACTCGCATTCGTAATGCGAACATGGTTCGTCACGAGAAGTTAGAGGTTCCTGCTTCTAACGTAAAGAAAGAGATCGCTGAAATTTTAAAGCGTGAAGGTTTCGTACGTGACGTAGAATATGTAGAAGACAACAAGCAAGGTATCATCCGTATTTTCTTAAAATATGGTAAAGATAACGAGCGCGTAATTACTGGTCTTAAACGTATCTCTAAACCAGGTCTACGTGTATATGCTAAAACTAACGAAGTACCTAAAGTATTAAACGGTCTTGGTATCGCTTTAGTATCAACTTCACAAGGTCTATTAACTGACAAAGAAGCGCGCGCTAAACAAGCAGGCGGCGAAATCTTAGCATACATTTGGTAATAAGTAAGAAAAGAACGGAGGTGCAACATAAATGTCTCGCGTAGGTAAAAAAATTATTGAAGTACCAGCTAACGTAACAATTGAATTCAAACCTGAAAACGTTGTTACAGTAAAAGGTCCAAAAGGTGAATTAACTGATCAATTCCACCAAGATATGAAGATCGTACAAGAAGGCAACACACTTACAGTTGTTCGTCCTTCTGACTCTAAAGAACACCGTACTAACCACGGTACAACTCGTGCGTTATTAGCTAACATGGTAACAGGTGTTTCTGAAGGTTTCTCACGCTCTCTAGAACTTATCGGTGTAGGTTACCGTGCACAATTACAAGGCAATAAACTTGTATTGAACGTTGGTTACTCTCATCCAGTAGAGTTTACACCTGAACAAGGTTTAGAGGTTGAAGTTCCTTCAAACACAAAAGTTATCATTAAAGGTATCTCTAAAGAGCGTGTTGGTGCTTTAGCATCTAACATCCGCCAAGTGCGTCCACCAGAGCCGTATAAAGGTAAAGGTATTCGTTACGAAGGTGAATTCGTTCGCCGCAAAGAAGGTAAAACAGGTAAATAATGCAGCCTAATACTGCATTAATCTAGAAAGGAGTGACCTCTGTGATTACGAAACAAGACAAAAATCAAGTTCGTAAAAAACGTCATGGGCGTGTTCGTTCTAAAATTTCGGGTACTGCACAACGTCCTCGTTTAAACGTATTCCGTTCTAATAAGAACATTTATGCACAACTAATCGATGATGTAGCTGGCGTAACTTTAGTTTCTGCAAACACTCAAGAAAAAGCTTTCGAAGGTGCTGCTGCAAACGTAGAAGCTGCTGCTAAAATCGGTGAAACAATCGCTAAACGCGCTGCTGAAAAAAATATTACTAACGTGGTATTTGACCGTAGCGGTTACTTATATCATGGACGTGTAAAAGCTTTAGCTGAAGCTGCACGTGAGAACGGCTTAGAATTTTAAGAAGAAGGAGGGACATACTTCATGAGTCGCATTGACGCAAACAATTTTGAACTTGAAGAACGCGTAGTTACAATTAACCGTGTTGCTAAAGTTGTTAAAGGTGGTCGTCGCTTCCGCTTCACTGCATTAGTTGTAGTTGGAGATAAAAACGGTCATGTAGGTTTCGGTACTGGTAAAGCCCAAGAGGTTCCAGATGCGATCCGTAAAGCTGTTGAAGACGCGAAGAAAAACTTAATCGAAGTACCACGCGTGGGTGGAACTACTCCACACTTAGTGCAAGGTCGCTTCGGTGCAGGTTCAATCTTAATTAAACCTGCAGCTCCTGGTACAGGAGTTATCGCTGGTGGTCCAGTACGTGCTGTACTTGAACTTGCTGGTATTACTGATATTCTTTCAAAATCTCTTGGTTCAAACACACCAATTAACATGGTGCGTGCAACTGTAGCAGGTTTAACTGAATTAAAACGCGCAGAGGACGTTGCAAAACTTCGCGGTAAATCAGTGGAAGAGTTATTAGGATAAGGGGGGGAATTATAATGGCTAAATTACAAATCACCCTTATTAAGTCTGTAATTGGTTCTAAACCGGGTCAACGTAAAACTGTTGAAGCTTTAGGCCTACGCAAAACTAACCAAACTGTTGAACACGCTGACAACGCAGCTATTCGCGGAATGTTAACAAAAGTAGCTCACTTAGTTACAGTTAAAGAAATTTAATTTCAATTATATGAACAAGGAGGTGCCACCCAAATGAAACTTCATGAGTTAAAACCAGCAGAAGGTTCACGTAAAGTACGTAACCGCGTTGGTCGTGGTATCGGTTCTGGTAACGGTAAAACTTCTGGTAAAGGTCATAAAGGACAAAACTCTCGATCTGGCGGCGGCGTTCGCCCAGGATTTGAGGGCGGTCAAAACCCACTTTTCCGTCGTTTACCTAAACGAGGCTTTACGAATATTAACCGTAAAGAATACGCGATCGTTAACCTTGATGCGTTAAACCGTTTTGAAGATGGTGCAGAAGTAACACCTGCATTATTATTAGAAATTGGTGTCGTGAGTAATGAAAAAGCTGGAATTAAAATTCTAGGTCATGGTACGTTAAACGTTAAGCTTAACGTCAAAGCTCACAAATTCTCTGCTTCAGCTAAAGAAGCAATCGAGAATGCTGGCGGAACAACTGAGGTGATTTAATGTTTCAGACGATCTCTAACTTTATGCGCGTTCGAGATATACGAAATAAGATCATCTTTACTTTATTAATGTTAATCGTTTTCCGTATCGGGACATTTATCCCGGTACCAAACGTTAACGCAGATGTATTAAAGGCGACTGATGAGTTTAACTTAGTAGGTTTCCTTAATACGTTTGGCGGGGGTGCTTTGGCAAACTTCTCAATCTTTGCGATGGGGATTATGCCTTACATCACAGCCTCAATTATTGTTCAGTTACTACAAATGGATGTAGTACCGAAGTTCGCAGAATGGGCGAAACAAGGTGATGTAGGCCGACGTAAGTTAGCTCAATTCACACGTTATTTCACAATTGCACTAGCATTTATTCAATCTTTCGCAATGTCGTTCGGGTTTAACCAGTTCTACGGTGGATCATTGATTTTAGATACGAGTGTTCAATCGTACTTAACAATTTCGATTGTTCTTACAGGTGGTACAGCATTCCTATTGTGGCTATCTGAACAAATTACTGCTTATGGTGTTGGTAATGGTATTTCAATTATTATCTTCGCTGGTATCGTAGCTGCGTTACCTAACTCAGTAAACCAAATTTATGCACAACAAATTCAAGGTGCAGGAGATCAACTTTTCATTAAGATTGTTATCCTAACACTATTAGTTTTAGTGCTACTTGCTGTTGTAGTTGGTGTTATTTACGTTCAACAAGCGTTGCGTAAAATTCCAATTCAATATGCAAAACGAGTTGCTGGTAATTCGCCTAAAGTGGGCGCACAACAAACGCACTTACCGTTAAAAGTAAATGCTGCAGGGGTTATTCCGGTAATCTTCGCAGTAGCGTTCATTGTAACTCCTCAAACTTTAGCGACATTCTTCGGTGATAACAAAGTAACTGCATTCATTACAAACACTTTTGATTATTCAAAACCTGTTGGGATGATCATTTACATTGCGTTAATCGTGGCATTCACATATTTCTATGCATTCATTCAAGTGAATCCAGAAAATGTGGCCGACAACTTGAAAAAGCAGGGTGCTTATATTCCGGGCATTCGTCCAGGTAATGACACACAAGCTTACTTAACAAAAGTTCTTTATCGTTTGACATTTGTTGGTGCGCTATTCCTTGTCGCAATTTCAGTCATGCCAATTCTCTTCATTAACTTTATGAACCTGCCTGCTTCGGCTCAAATCGGGGGAACAAGTTTAATAATCGTAGTTGGTGTTGCACTTGAAACGATGAAACAATTAGAGTCTCAACTCGTTAAGCGTCATTATAAGGGCTTTATGAAATAAAGCAGGTTTAGGAAACATCAAAGTTTCCTGAGCCAGCGCTATTTTAAAGGGGAGCATTCGTATGAATATCGTTTTAATGGGTCTTCCTGGTGCTGGTAAAGGTACTCAGGCTGACAAAATTGTTGAGAAGTACGCAATCCCTCATATTTCTACAGGTGACATGTTCCGTGCTGCCATTAAAGAAGGTACAGAACTAGGTTTACAAGCAAAATCGTTTATGGATCAAGGAGCATTAGTTCCGGATGAAGTAACGATTGGTATTGTTCGAGAGCGTCTTGCACAAGCAGATTGCGAAAAAGGATTCTTATTAGATGGATTCCCACGTACAGTTCCTCAAGCTGAAGCTTTAGATAGCATCCTTGAAGAGTTAGGTCGTCCAGTTGAGCATACGATTAATGTTCAAGTCGAAAAAGATGAATTGATTGCACGCTTAAGCGGCCGTCGTATTTGTAAAACTTGTGGCACATCTTACCACTTAATTTTCAATCCTTCAAAAGAGGAAGGGAAATGTGATAAAGATGGCGGCGAATTATACACACGTGCGGATGACAATCCAGAAACAGTTGCAAACCGTCTGGAAGTAAATATGAACCAAGCACAACCTTTACTTGATTTTTATCAAGCAAAGGATGTACTGACAAACATTAATGGACAGCAAGAAATTTCAAAAGTATTTGCTGAACTTGATGCTCTATTACAGGGCAGCCGCAGCTGATACCCGTCCGGGCGCTAGACAGCTTCCGCGGGAGGCGTGCGGAGGCAACAACGAAACATAATTTTTTGAGAGTTGCAAAAGCATATTATGCCCGGTATATACTGTAAGGATTGAGCACATTTATCGTGTGATGAGATCTATTTAAGGTATAATGGGTTTCGTGGAAGCATCTGTGTAACGGGTATGAATCTCTCATCCAAGACATTCCGGCTATCGTGTTAACATAAGGGATACAGTTCCTTTATAGGGTACTGTACATTCCATGGATTGTGTGAAGCGAAACCAGACAAGCGTCTTATTGAACATCTCTCATGCAATCCAGAACATATGTTGAAACGAGTTGCTTCTTTAATAGGAGAAAACAGTTGCAAGAGCTCGCTTGAGTTTTTTGATATTTGCATATAGAAGGGAGACGAGAAGATGGCGAAAGACGATGTTATTGAAGTCGAAGGAACAGTTGTTGAGACTTTGCCAAACGCGATGTTTAAGGTAGAATTAGAAAATGGGCACACTGTGCTCGCACACGTATCTGGAAAGATTCGTATGCACTTTATCCGTATCCTACCTGGAGATAAGGTTACTATTGAGTTATCTCCATATGATTTAACTCGCGGTCGTATCACATACCGTTTTAAATAATCTTTTGCACTCCGGACTACTAAGGAGGTTAGGTTAGATGAAAGTGAGACCATCTGTGAAACCGATCTGCGAAAAATGTAAAGTAATTCGCCGACGCGGTAAAGTAATGGTAATCTGTGAAAATCCTAAACACAAACAAAAACAAGGGTAATTAAACAAGGAGGTGCACAACGTATATGGCACGTATTGCTGGTGTTGACATTCCTCGCGACAAACGCGTGGTAATTTCATTAACATACATTTTCGGTATTGGTAAAACGACTTCTCAAAAAGTATTAGCTGCAGCAGGTATCGACGAAAGTACTCGCGTTAAAGACTTAACAGAAGATCAATTAAACCAAATTCGTGAACAATTAGACTCATACAAAACTGAAGGTGATTTACGTCGTGAAGTTTCTTTAAACATCAAACGTTTAATGGAAATTGCTTCATTACGTGGTATCCGTCACCGTCGTGGTTTACCTGTTCGTGGTCAAAATACGAAGAACAACGCTCGTACGCGTAAAGGTCCTCGTAAAACTGTAGCGAACAAGAAAAAATAATTAAGTAAAGGAGGTTCCTTCTTAACATGGCTCGTAAACAACAAACTCGTAAACGTCGTGTGAAAAAGAATATCGAAGCTGGTATCGCTCACATCCGTTCTACATTTAACAATACAATCGTAACAATTACTGATATGCAAGGTAATGCTTTATCTTGGTCTTCAGCTGGTGCATTAGGTTTCCGTGGTTCACGTAAATCAACACCATTCGCAGCTCAAATGGCTGCTGAGACAGCTGCAAAAACGTCAATTGAACATGGTATCAAAACTTTAGAAGTTACTGTTAAAGGTCCTGGTTCAGGTCGTGAAGCTGCAATCCGTGCACTTCAAGCTGCTGGTTTAGACGTAACTGCTATTAAAGACGTTACTCCAGTTCCTCATAACGGTTGCCGTCCGCCAAAACGTCGTCGTGTATAATGGTTGCAGCTTAGAAGTTTAATTTCTGAGTACATCATTTTACTTTGTGCAATAGTCTTGTGCATATATAATGTCTATCTAAGATCGACAACTATGATGGTATGAACCTATACATTAGATGTTTTGAAGGAGGGTAAATTGGAATGATCGAAATTGAAAAACCAAAGATTGAAACAGTGGAGATCAGCGAAGCTGCCAAATATGGCAAGTTTGTTGTAGAACCGCTAGAACGCGGATATGGAAACACTTTGGGTAATTCTTTACGTCGTATCCTTCTGTCTTCATTACCTGGAGCTGCTGTAACGTCAATTCAAATTGACGGCGTACTACACGAATTCTCTACTGTAGAAGGCGTTGTAGAAGATGTTGCTTCAATTATCTTACACGTTAAAAAGCTAGCTTTAAAAATCTACTCTGACGAAGAAAAAGTCATTGAGATTGATGTGAAAGGTGACGGAACGGTTACTGCTGCTGACATTACACATGACAGTGATGTAGAAATTTTAAATCCAGATCTATATATTGCAACAATCGCTAAAAACGGTCATTTACGTATGCGTATGTACGCACAACGAGGCCGTGGTTACACTCCTGCTGATCAAAACAAACGTGAGGATCTTCCTATCGGCGTGATCCCGATCGACTCTATTTACACTCCAGTTTCACGCGTCAACTTCCAAGTTGAAAACACTCGTGTTGGGCAAAACTCTGACTACGATAAGTTATCACTTGATGTTTGGACAGATGGTAGCATCGGTCCAAAAGAAGCGATTTCACTTGGAGCTAAAATTTTAACAGAGCATTTAAATATCTTTGTGGGCATGACGAACGAAGCACAAACTGCTGAAATCATGGTCGAAAAAGAAGAAGATCAAAAAGAAAAAGTATTAGAGATGACTATCGAAGAGCTTGATCTTTCTGTTCGTTCTTATAACTGTTTAAAACGCGCTGGTATCAATACGGTATTAGAATTAGCGAATAAATCAGAAGACGATATGATGAAAGTACGTAACTTAGGGCGTAAGTCTTTAGAAGAAGTTAAAGCGAAGTTAGAAGAGCTTGGTTTAGGATTACGTAATGAAGACTAAGCGAAAACTTAAATATTAAGCTAGATCAGATATAAATAAAGGAGGGAAACGTCCATGGGTTACAGAAAACTTGGTCGTACAAGTTCTCAACGTAAAGCATTATTACGTGACTTAGCTACTGACTTAATCATCAACGAGCGTATCGAAACTACTGAAGCTCGCGCTAAAGAAACACGTAAAGCTGTTGAAAAAATGATTACTTTAGGTAAACGCGGTGATTTACATGCACGTCGTCAAGCGGCAGCATTCATCCGTCGTGAGTTAGTAACAGTTGGCGAAGGCGAAGAAGCAAACACTGTTTTCGCACTTCAAAAACTATTTGACGATATTGCACCACGTTATGCAGAGCGTCAAGGTGGTTACACTCGTATTCTTAAAGTAGGTCCTCGTCGTGGTGACGGCGCACCTGTAGTAGTTATCGAATTAGTTTAATTCTAACGAAATGGTGAAGAGGGGTGTCCGGTTCACCGGTTGAACCCGCACCCCTCTTTTGTTTTATCTTTAAATTGGATTTATACGACAATAATTAAGCTGAGCGTTATGATGAGCGGGGCAATTTTGCTGGCGACTCGTTTAGCTCTCCGCACCTCATTCATTGGATGATTAGGCTTGAGCACCTAATCACCCTGAAAATGTTACGACAAGCGCATTTCTGTGAATGAGGTGCGCGCTTTTTTATTTAACACTGTAAGAAAGTGTAAATTACTTATGGGGTTTTGATTTGAGCATCAAAATTCTCCATATACATATGCAAACATAAAGTACGTTTAATGGAGGGCATGTTGTCTTACTATTGCAAAACGTGCTTTATTTTTATATAGGTATACGTTATTTCCTGGGAAAAGGTAGCATCTATTTCTTAAAACGTGTAACGTATTAGTAGAGCAGAGTGAAGAGAGGAGTTGAGCAATCATGTCTGAAATTTTATCGTTTAATCATATAACATTTTCCTATACACCGGAAAATCCAGAAGCAAGAAAAGCAGTTCAAGATGTATCCTTTTCGGTAGACAAAGGAGAGTGGATTGCGATTGTTGGACATAATGGCTCCGGCAAATCAACAATGGCTAAATTAATGAGTGGCTTGTTATTTCCAGAGCAAGGAGAAGTACGGATTAAACGAGATGTATTAACTGAGGAAAACTTATGGGAAATACGTTCTCAAATTGGTATGGTTTTTCAAAACCCAGACAATCAATTTGTAGGGGCAACGGTTCAAGATGATGTTGCGTTTTCTTTAGAAAATAATGGCGTTCCATATGAGGAAATGGTCATTCGGGTAAATGAAGCGTTAGAGCAGGTAAAAATGGCAGGCTTTATTAACCATGAGCCACATCACTTGTCAGGTGGGCAAAAACAGCGTGTTGCGATTGCTGGAGCGCTTGCGATGCATCCACAAATTTTAATATTAGATGAAGCGACTTCCATGCTTGATCCACAAGGGCGAGAAGAAGTTTTAAAAACGGTACAAGCATTGCGTGAAAAAATTGGTTTAACGGTTTTATCGATTACGCATGATTTAGAAGAAGCACTATTAGCTGACCGCATTATTTTTATGAATGATGGAAAGAAATATGCAGAAGGTACACCGGCAGAAATATTCGCGCTTGGTGAACAACTCGTTGATTTTGGACTGGATTTACCATTTGCAACAAAGATGACAAAACTTTTACAAGCACAAGGTGTGCAGCTTGTAGGACAACATATGACAGAAGAAGAGCTGGTGAATGATTTATGGACATCAAACTTCAACAAGTAAGCTATGCCTATTCAAAAGGTACACCATTTGAAAAGTACGCATTGCATGATGTAGAATTAACGATTTCGAGTGGGACATATGAAGCAATCATTGGTCACACAGGTTCAGGGAAGTCGACAATTTTGCAACATTTTAACGGACTTTTAAAGCCGTCTAGTGGTACGGTTCATATTGGTGAACGTGTAATTGAAGCGGGGAAAAAAGCAAAAGAATTAAAACCTGTTCGTCAAAAAGTAGGCATTGTTTTTCAATTTCCAGAGCATCAATTATTTGAAGAAACGGTGCTGAAAGATATTATGTTTGGACCGATGAATTTTGGCGTCTCTGAAAAAGATGCGGAAAAGCGGGCACGTGAATTAATTTCACTCGTTGGTTTGCCGGATAATATTTTAGAAAAATCGCCATTTGATTTATCTGGAGGTCAAATGCGTCGTGTTGCGATTGCGGGCGTACTGGCGATGGAGCCAGAAGTGATTGTATTAGATGAGCCGACTGCCGGACTTGATCCAAGAGGGCAAAAGGAAATTATGGACTTATTTTATACGTTACACAAGGAAAAAGGGCTTACGACAATTCTTGTCACGCATAGTATGGAAGATGCGGCACGTTATGCGGACCGAATCGCTATTATGCATGAAGGGAAATGTGTGTTAACGGGTGAGCCTCGTGCATTATTTGCGGATAGCGAAACATTGGCGAAATACCGTTTAGAACCACCACGTGTCGTACGTTTCCAGCATAAAGTAGAGCAGATGATTGGTAAGAAGCTATCAAAAGTGTGCTTAACTGAAGAAGAGCTAGCCGTAGAATTGGGGCAAGCGATTCGAGAGGGGCGTGCTGAGCAATGATGGAGAAAATGATCTTTGGTCGTTACATACCTGGTAACTCCTTTGTACATCAACTAGATCCACGTTCAAAATTAGTTTTTGTGTTTGCTTTTATCGTCATCGTTTTTTTAGCAAATAACATTGTAACATATGCGATTTTATTAGCATTTACGTTGTTCGTTATTTTAATGTCTCGTATTCGCTTATATTTTTTAGTGAATGGCTTAAAACCCGTTATCTTTTTAATGGCGTTTACATTTATATTGCATATTTTGATGAACAAAGAAGGCGCAGTGTTACTTGATTTAGGTTTTATGAAAATTCATGAAGAAGGATTAAAGCAAGGTATCTTTATTTCGATGCGATTTTTAGTGCTTGTGTTTATGACATCGATTTTAACATTGACAACATCACCGATTTCGATAACGGATGGGTTAGAAACATTATTAAATCCGTTGAAGAAAATCAAGTTACCTGTACATGAACTGGCACTTATGATGTCAATTTCTTTACGTTTTATTCCTACATTAATGGATGAAACAGATAAAATTATGAAGGCGCAGATGGCACGTGGCTCAGACCTAAGTGCAGGGCCGCTTAAAGATCGTTTAAAGGCGGTTGTTCCGTTACTCGTGCCGTTATTTGTGAGTGCTTTTAAACGTGCGGAAGATTTAGCCACAGCAATGGAAGTACGTGGCTATCGCGGTGGTGAAGGACGTACAAGATATCGTCAGCTAAAATGGGATTTAAAAGATACTGTGAGCTTAGTATTGCTTTTAGCAGTCGCTGCTACGTTGTGGCTGTTACGCAACTAAAGGAGTAAGGAAATGACGAGAATAAAAGCGATTATTAGTTATGATGGGACGCAATTTGCAGGCTATCAAGTACAGCCAGGAAAGCGTACCGTACAACTTGAAATTGAAAAAGTGCTAGCCAAAATGCATAAGGGCGCAGATGTAAAGATTACAGCAAGTGGACGAACAGATGCGCGTGTCCATGCAACAGGGCAGACGATTCATTTTGATACGTCATTGGATATTCCCTCTGCTAGCTACATGAAAGCGTTAAATGTGCAGTTACCGCGTGATATTCGTGTACTTCAGCTTGAACAAGTAGCGGATGATTTCCATGCACGCTTTGATGCGGTAGGAAAGCGTTACCGGTATATTTGGGATTGTCGTACAGTTCAAAGTCCGTTTCGTCGTCACTATGCAGTGGAGACAAATGGAGTGAAGCCAAATGTTATGGCGATGAGTGATGCAGCAAGGGCGATTGTCGGGCAACATGATTTTAGCTGTTTTTGCGCGGCTAATACGAGTGTAGTGGATAAAGTACGTACAGTAAGTGCTCTCGATTTCGAATGGCGTCAAGATGAGCTTCATATGACCATTACAGGAGATGGATTCCTTTATAATATGGTACGCATTATTGCGGGGACATTGTGGGAAGTCGGTATAGATAGACGGGAAAGTGCATCCGTTGCTCAAACGGTTGCCTCACAAGATCGAAATCAAGCAGGCAAAACAGCACCAGCGCATGGCTTGTATTTAGAAGAAGTTTTTTATAGCAAAAAGTAATTTTTTTATAGTAAAAAGGCAATTATTTTTGGTGAATTTAATTGAAAAACCCATTCTAAAAGGGTTTAACAACCTCTCCAGGTGTTCAATTAAAATTCTTGACTTATAACGCAATACATTATATGATGATGTATGGTATTTTCATTACCACCACAAAATAAGCCCCGAAACTTATAAGTGTATAATAATGAAAAATAACGGTAATCAATATCGATTAGGAGGATACAAATATGCGCACAACATTCATGGCTAAAGGTCACGAAGTAGAACGCAAATGGTTAGTAGTTGACGCAGAAGGCCAAACGTTAGGTCGTTTAGCTTCTGAAGTAGCTGCTATCTTACGCGGTAAACATAAACCAACTTTCACACCAAACGTTGATACAGGTGATCACGTAATCATCATCAACGCTGAGAAAATTGAGTTAACTGGTAACAAATTACAAGGTAAAATTTACTACCGTCACACTCAATTCACTGGTGGTTTAAAACAACGTACAGCTGGTGAAATGAAAGAAAAATACCCAACTCAAATGCTTGAGTTAGCGATTAAAGGGATGCTTCCAAAGAACTCTTTAGGTCGTCAAATGTTCTCTAAACTTAACGTTTACACAGGTTCAGAGCACCCACACGCAGCACAAAAACCAGAAGCTTACGAGCTACGCGGTTAATATACAATAATAGGAGGAAATAACCTTGGCACAAGTTCAATACATCGGCACAGGTCGCCGTAAAAGTTCTACAGCTCGCGTACGTTTAGTACCAGGCGAAGGCAAAATCGTAATCAACAACCGTGATGTTGCTGATTACCTACCATACGAAACTTTATTATTAATCATCAACCAACCATTAGAAGCTACTGAAACTAAAGGTTCTTATGATGTACACGTTAACGTAAACGGTGGTGGATTCACAGGTCAAGCTGGTGCAATCCGTCACGGTATCGCTCGTGCATTATTACAAGTTGATCCTGATTTCCGTTCAGCGCTTAAATCTGCGGGTCTATTAACTCGTGATTCACGCATGAAAGAACGTAAAAAACCAGGTCTACGCGGCGCTCGTCGTGCACCTCAGTTCTCAAAACGATAATCTTTCCGATTATACTCTTTTGCGAATTGCAAAACCCTTTCTTGGAATTTTTCCGAGAAAGGGTTTTTTGGTGCTATTATTCATTCGCAAAGCCATCTTTTGCGTCGAGAGCACCTTTTAATTTTGTCAGTGCCAAGCGCTTGCCCTGTATCCAAGCTTCAAAATCGATGAGTACGGGTAATGTGTCGCCACCAAGTGCAAAAATGGCCTTGCGCTCGCTTGGTATATAGCCAGCCGTATGCAGTGTACCGTCCCAAGCGCCATACTTTGTTGCAAAAACTCCACGCTCTACCCCGTTCAATAATTCAAATGCCTCTTTTATAGACAGTGTCTGTTGTTGTGCATCTGAAATCACTTGTTCGCGTGCAAGTGAATCTTCCATTCGATAGCGATTTTCTTCCGTTAAAATATTGAAATGATTGGTACATGCTGTCGCTTCACGTACTGAAATTTGACGCGGTGATGCCTCTACAATTTTAGAATTTCTTTCAGCATCCAGCAGCACATAATTAAAAGAATGTTTGTGCGGAATATCACGGAGTAACTGAATGGCCTCATCAGTATTTTGACAACGTTCAAGTAAGAGGCGACCAATCATATTACATACAAAACCATCGCGGTTATTTCTAGTATTTACAAAATTATAGCCAATAGCTAGCCCCTTTTCGTTTAAGCCATCCATTCGTCCAGTAACTTGCATGGAAGGTCCCATGGAGGAAAATCCACTATCTGTTGGTGAAAATAACACGAAGCGACCATCATACGTATCAGGTGCATTGTCGTAATTTCGAATCATGTAGCTTGGACGTGTTGTAATCGAGCAACCACTTTTTGGGCTAGCGTAATAGCCTGCAAAATGAAGAAATGCCTTTTCCATTGTAAAACTTAGCGTCTGTGCAAGTCCCTCAATTTCATTGATTAGATGGGGGGCATACGTATTTAATAACTGCGTAATAAACGGTACATCAACTGTAAATTTTTGCGTGAAACGATGGTACATTGCTTCTTGATTGCGCATAAGTGGTGAATTTTTTAAAAGTTCTCCTTGATACATACCAAAATCAAAATGTGTACCTTTGAATTGAATGACGTCGCTATATACTTTTTTCATAATGAACTCCTTTACCTAACAGTTGCTATCATCGTATCGATGTTTTTGCTATAAACATAATAAAAAGCACTTTCATTATGAATGTGCTTTCAAAAGGTTACATAATAAAGTTAATCTTCAACTTCACCAAGCTCTAATAATCTTTGCCCAATTTGATTAATACTTACATAGCCTTCGCTCATTTCGTGCATGCTCGCTGTATATTCCTCGGTAAATGAAGCGATTTGTTTTGTAGAAGCATTAATATGCTCAATAGAATCCGCAATCGTTAATAATTGGGTTTCGATACTATTAGCGCTATCGGTACTATTGTGCGCCATTTTTTGAATTTCGTTTGCGACAACAGCAAAGCCTCTGCCATGTTCGCCTGAACGAGCTGCTTCAATTGATGCGTTCAATCCTAAAATTTTAGAATGCATCGCAATATCTTTTACAGCCCCAACTATGGAATTAATCTGTTTGATATTGTCATTCATTTGTTCGGCATACTTCGATAATTCTTCGATACGTTTGGAAACATCGGTACTTGCCATCGCCAGTTGCTCTGTCGTCGCAGACATTTCCTGGACAGAGTCAGACAGCTCATTTGCTACGGTGCGCATATTGCTTACACGGCTATTTGAAATAACACCTGTCACAACGCCGACGATTGCTCCGTTATCATATACTGGGACAGAAGAGGCGATGTATGGAAAACCGAATGCTTCCTCGTTACGTTCCTCACGTAAAAACTTTCCGCTCTTCATTGCACGAACGCTTGTCGTAGTGCGGTGTTGGTCAACTGTTTCGCCAAGTGTAATTTTTAAATCCACTATCTTGCCACGTTTATAACCGACAACCTTTTCGGTATCAAAAATCAAAATGCAGGCGTCCTCGGGATAAGTAGATTGATAAAAGTCAATAGATTCAACGATAACCTGTAACTTTTGATTCACTAAAAAAACCCCTTTTTCTCATTATTTATAACTGATGTATTAATATTTAGAAGTTAAAAGTATCACTTCAACTATATAGTAAATAGTTCTAATAAGAAATACCTAGTCAAAACTTCCGAAATAATATAAAGATTAACTAGTAACATTGTATACAAAAGTATACAATAGTATTCAAAATAATAGAGGTGAATCGTATGTATTCTGAAGGTAAAGATAGGCACCAGCGAGAACATGAACAATGTAATAGAGAGGGACGTCGAAAAGGAGCTCAAACATTTCGAAGAGGGCGCGCATTAGAGTTTTATCGACAGTTAGGAACGAAACGCGAAACATTGAAAAAACAATTGGAATCCAAAGAGCTTCAATCGATTCATCCTATAATCGCTGGCGAGCTAAAGGCAACAGAAGCTATTATGGATGAATTTATCGTTACATTTCAATTAACTGAAACAATTGAGGAATAGAGGAAGTGGTACTTCAACATGCAAGCCGTATTAAAACTTACAAAGTATATTAGACCATATCTCGTTTTTGCGATTATCGCACCAGTCATGATGCTTATCGAAGTGGGAATGGATTTACTCCAACCAACGATATTACAGCATATTATTGATGATGGGATTTCACAAGGAGATACATCCTACATACTAAAAATGTTTGGTCTGATGATAGGAACGTCTATAATCGCTCTAATTGGTGGAATAGGCTGTTCGGTGTATGCCTCAAAAACAGCTGTTAATTTTGCTACTGATTTGCGCCAAGATTTATATGAAACGATTACGTACTTTTCGAATAATAGTAAAGATAAATTTACGTTAGGTAAACTGATTACGAATTTAACAAGTGATGTAGAAATGCTACAGCGTGCTGTCACGATGCTTCTTAAAATTTTCGTGCGCGGACCAATGATGTTCATTGGTGCGGTTGTGATTGTTTATGTAACAGCACCCGAGCTCTTTCCGATTTTATTAGTCGTTGTGCCGATACTCGCTTTTGCTATGTACTTTTTTACATCACTATCAGGCAAGCTATTTCACAAAGTGCAGCGCGTTGTCGATCAAATGAACACAAAAGTACAGGAAAACTTAGCAGGTATTCGTGTCATTAAAGCATACAATCGAAAAAATCACCAAATTGCACAGTTTACAAATGTAAATACGCAATTAATGAAACGCAGTATGACAGCGGATCAAATTATTGGCGTATTAGCACCATTAACGATGTTTGTCGTGAATTTAGGGATTGTCGCTGCACTTTGGCTTGGAGCGATTCAAGTTGAAAGTGAAACAATTCAAGTAGGGGTCATTCTCGCTTTTATCAACTATTTAATGATGGTTATGCAAGGGTTAATGAGTTCATCCATGGTACTTGTGCAATTAGCGCGTGCTATTCCAAGTGCAGGGCGTATTGTTGAAGTGTTAGATGAAAAAGCAGAGATTCAAAGCCCAACTCAACCAGTAAAGCAGTCTGTGCGCGGAGAGGTTGAATTTAAACAAGTAAGCTTTTCTTATATGAAAGGTACAGAACCGGTTTTAAAAAATGTGAGCTTCCATGCAAAAGAGGGGGAAACAATCGGCATTATCGGTATGACGGGTAGTGGGAAATCAACGCTTGTCAAAATGATTTCGCGTTTGTTTGATGTCGACCAAGGTGTGGTCAAGGTTGATGGTGTGCCGATTCAACAATATGATGTCGAGCAATTACGTCAATCGATTGGCTTTGCGCCACAAAAAGCGACGTTGTTCTCGAAAACAATAGCTGGAAATATCCGTTACGGTAATGAAATAGCATCCGATGACCAATTAGAAGAAGCATTGCTAGCGGCTTGTGCAACAGAATTTATAGAAAAGCTTCCATCTGGGACGGAGCATTTGTTAACACAAGGTGCAACAAATTTATCTGGTGGTCAAAAGCAACGCCTTGCAATGGCGCGGGCATTTATTCGCAAGCCGGCAATTTTAGTGTTAGATGATGTGACGAGTGCAGTAGACAGTATTTCAGAAAAGAAAATTCAAGAAGCGATTGAAAAGCAATTTGGTCAAGCAACAAAATTCATTGTATCTTCAAAAATATCTTCCATTCGCCATGCTGATCAAATTCTTGTGATGGATGATGGTCGTATTGTAGCGTGTGGATCGCATGAGGAATTATTGAAAACAAGTTCACTCTATAAAGAAATTGCTAAAACTCAAGAGGAAAAAGGAGGTACCCTACATGTCTAAACATCCAAGTGGGCCTCCGTCACCAATGGGACATCCTGGTGGTCGGTTTGCAGGACCAATCGTAAAACCGAAAAATCAAAAACAAACATTGTTGCGTATTTGGAGCTACTTACGCTTACAAAAGGTCGAGCTCATAAGCGTCATCGTCTTTGTCGTTATTAGCACGCTGTTAAGTTTAGTTGGCCCATTTTTAATAGGGAAAACAATCGATGATTATATTGTCAAATTAGATGTTAATGGCGCGGTGAAAATGGCCCTTGTGTTAGCTGGGGTTTATATTACATCTTCTGTATTAACATGGGTGCAAACGTTTGTAATGATACGTATTTCGCAAAAAACAATTCACCGATTACGACAGCAACTATTTGAACAATATCAATCATTGCCGCTTGCGTTTTTTGATCAACGTAAGCAAGGTGATTTAATGAGTCGTATGACGAATGATATTGAAAATTTAAATGCAGCACTTTCGCAAAGTGTCATTCAAATTGTTTCGTCCTTTTTGACGATTATTGGAACAGCATTTGCTTTATTTTATTTAGATTGGGTACTCGCGCTTGTGACGCTCATTATTATTCCGTTAATCGTTTGGGCAACAAAGCAAATTATTAAGCGAAGTAGTGTGAATTATAAAGAACGTCAACGTAATTTAGGTGCGTTAAATGGTTATATAGAAGAAACGATTTCAAATGCGGATATTATTACGCTCTTCGGTAAGGAAAAGCAAAGTATTGAAGAGTTCCGGGAAGATAATGAAAAATTGCGTATATCAGCTATGCGCGCGGATACCATTTCAGGCTTCATGGGCCCAATTAATAACTTTATGAATAATTTAGGATTGAGTTTAGTTATTGGAGTTGGAGCGATTATGGCTGTAACAAGTGGTCTTTCCATTGGTGTTATCGCATCGTTTGTCACGTATACCCGTCAATTTTTCCGCCCGATCAATCAGCTATCCAATTTACTCAATACATTCCAGTCAGCGATTGCCGGTTCAGAACGTGTTTTTGAAATACTTGATGAAACGCAAGAAATCGCGGATGTTACAAATGCAAAGATTAAAAATACTTTTGCGGGGGATGTGACATTTCAAAATGTTGAATTTGCTTATGAACAAGGAAAACCGATTTTGCATAGTATTGATTTTCATGCCCAAGCGGGAGAAACGATTGCCATTGTTGGCCCAACTGGCTCTGGGAAAACGACAATTATTCAGTTGCTGACGCGTTTTTATGATGCTACTTGTGGGCGGATATTGCTAGATGGTGAGCCAATCGAGCATTATCAAATGAGCAATGTACGCGATCATGTCGGTGTTGTATTGCAGGATACGTACTTATTTTCTGGAACAGTCCGTGAGAATATCCGATTTGGTAAGCTCGATGCCACGAATGAAGAAGTGGAAGAAGCAGCCAAAATTGCGTATGCACATAATTTCATTAAATACTTACCGGAACAGTATGAGACTGTATTGACAAGTGGTGGATTAAATTTAAGTCAAGGACAGCGCCAATTAATTGCTATTGCTCGTGCTATTTTAGAAGATCCGGATTTGTTAATTTTAGATGAAGCGACTTCAAGTGTAGATACAATGACCGAAGTGCACATTCAAAAGGGATTAACAAATTTAATGGAGGGGCGCACAAGCTTTGTCATTGCCCATCGTTTAAAGACAATCGAAAATGCCAATCAAATTCTCGTTCTCAAGGAAGGGCGTATAATAGAGCAAGGAAATCATCAAACTTTAATGAACAATCAAGGTTTTTATGCGGCTTTGCAACGTCAGCATATGGCTTGATAGGGAATAATCCATCGTCCATTTGCGTATAGTAGGCAAAAAGGGCGGTGGTTTTTTTGAGGCGTTGGCTTGCATTAATTTTTGTTATATTTTGCTCGATGATGGTCGTTGTTTATGAGACGAGTGCATCGGATAAGCGATTTTTCTTACCCGAGCCTTTAGGTGGGGTGAAAATCGTATTAGATGCAGGACATGGAGGAATGGATGGGGGCGCTTCTGGGGGAGAAGTAATTGAGAAAGAAATTACACTAGCAATTACTAAAAAGGTCGAACGTCAGCTAACGCGTTTGGGCGCAGAAGTTGTTTTAACGCGTACAACAGATGGTGATGTGATTAGTGAACAACCATCAAAGGGACAAAACCTAACAAACCGAGAGCGAAAAAAACAAGATATCTTTTTAAGGGAATCACTCGTACAGTCGCATGAACCCGATTTATTTGTCACGATTCATGCAAATGCGATTCCCAATGCAAAGTGGCGAGGTGCGCAAGTATTTTTCCATAAGGATGGACACCCAAATAGCGAGTTATTAGCGAAAGCTTTACAGCAAACATTACGCGAAACATTAGAAAATACAGATCGTGAAGCGCTATCAATTAAACAAGTGTATTTACTGAAAAAAGTAGAGGCACCAGCAGCTTTAGTTGAAACAGGTTTTATTAGTAATGAAGAAGAGAGAAAATTACTAGCAACAGATAGTTATCAAGAAAAGATCGCCTTTGCCATTGCGCGCGGAATTGAAAACTATATCCACCTCAATATAGACTAAGCAACCTATAACCGTAATACGAAATGAGTGTGATATACTAACATTGAATATTCAATTTAGGGGAGTGTTTGATGTGTTAAACGTGCAAAAAGTTCAAGAACTAGTAGGACAATTACAAGATCCGTTTTTACATAAACCTTTAGCAGAAACAAACGGAATAACTAACGTTTCAATTAAAGAAGAAAAAATGCATGTCAGCGTTCGTCTTGCCATTGCAAAAACGAATACGCCAGAACAAATGACGCTTCAAATGAAAGTTGTTGAAGTATTAAAAGCAAATGGCGCGGCTTCTGTCGGCATTCGCTTTGAAGAATTATCACAAGAAGCATTACAAGCATTCCGCGGACAAGCGACAGAAGCGGAAGCACAAGATATTTTATCACCATTATCTAGCGTGCAATTCATTTCAATCGCTTCAGGTAAAGGTGGCGTAGGGAAGTCAACTGTTTCTGTAAACTTAGCAGTTGCGCTTGCTCGTTTAGGTAAAAAGGTTGGCTTAATCGATGCTGATATTTACGGTTTCAGTGTGCCAGACATGATGGGTGTTACTGAAATGCCTGTTGTCAAAGATAATCGTATTTATCCAGTAGAACGCATGGGTGTAAAAGTTATTTCAATGGGCTTCTTCGTTGAAAATAATGCACCGATTGTATGGCGTGGCCCGATGCTTGGAAAAGTATTAGATCAATTCTTCCGCGATGTGGAGTGGGGCGATTTAGACTATCTACTATTAGACTTACCACCAGGCACAGGTGATGTAGCGTTGGATATTCACCAAATGTTACCGTCATCAAAAGAGATTGTTGTGACAACTCCACACCCAACAGCAGCTTTCGTAGCAGCTCGTGCAGGTGCGATGGCGTTACAAACAGATCATGAAATTTTAGGTGTTATTGAAAATATGGCTTGGTATGAAAATAAAGACGGCGAGAAAGAATATATTTTCGGCCAAGGCGGCGGCCCTAAGTTAACAGAAGAATTACGTACGAAGTTATTAGGACAAATTCCACTAGGCCAGCCAGACTGGACAGAGGAAGATTTTGCCCCGTCTATTTATGCAGCACATCATCCGACAGGTAAAATATATTTAACGATTGCAGAAGAAGTAATTGCACAGTTAAAGAAATAATATAAAAACGATTGCTTATGGACTTACGTAAGCAATCGTTTTTTCTTTAGCTCTTTAGCATTTGGAAAGGCAATTGGAGTTAAAGTAAGAAGCTATTGTGGTTTTTCATCTTTTCCACTATCTTCTTTAGCTTTAGAATCTGGCTTCTCTTCAGATGGAGGCGCTTCTACACTTTGTCTAATGAGCTCTTGCCATTTAGATTGGAGAAGTGGATTTTCAATTGTGTCCATGACGGACTTTTCAATTTCCTTTTTCATTTTGGAACCCTTTAAAATGGACTCCAACTGTTTTTGCATTTCAGGTTGATTGAAAAAGGTGATCAAATCTTCTTGATAGGAGGCATCTTTTAGTAAGCCCTTCATTAAATCTTCATGCTGTTTTTTCATACCTTTTGCAAAGGCTTCCTTAAATTTAGGATCCTCAAATGTTTTTTTCCAAAACTCCTCCGCTTCTTTAGAAAGTAATGTATCCTCTGTTGCCTTCTTTACTTCTTCCGTATTTAAAACGAGTAGTTCACGAAAGCTCTTTTCTTCAAATAATTGACGAATTGCCTTCTTTCCTTCCTCAGTTTGTACTGCATCGACCATAATTTTCTTCACTTCATCATAAGAAAGGGTGGTTGTTTTTGCATCACTACAGCTAACGAGAAACAATACCATTAGACTAAGGAATAAATAACGCCGTATCATCTTTATCAATCCTTTCTGCAACTAAGCGCTTTCATTTATTGTTCACAATTTTACAGATAATATGTAAGAACCTATAACATCGGTCGCTTTTTTTAATTACGATTGGTAAAATAAACAAATATATTAAAAGTTGGGGGACGTTATACCGTGACAATACGAAATTGGTTTAAATTTTCCTTTTGGGCATTATTAATTGGAGGCGGAGTAAATGCGATTGCCTCATTAGTAATACGTTGGAGCTTCTTTCAACCTTACTTAGCAAATGGAGAAATTGGAGAATTTCTTGCTGCATTTGTTTGGATGATTTTCCTCGGCATTACAATGAGTGTAATGGCACAAGCGGGCTTCTTTGCTTATTTAACATTGCATCAAGTAGGTGTAAATATTTTCCGTACTTTAACATTATGGAACTGGATACAAATGTTATTAATCATCATTGTACTTGCTGATATTATTATTTTCCGTTTTGCACCAGGCGCGGAAACAATAGGAGATTGGGTTATTTATGGATTTTTACTTGTTGTTTTAGTCGGTTCAGCAATTGCGACAGGTTTGAAAAAAGTAAAAATGACGCAAAAACCACATGTCTTAATTTCTACAATCTTCTTTATGATTGTTGTTACTTCGTTAGAATGGATTATCGCGTTAATGGGACGCCAAGATAATATTGATGTTTATGTTGCGTTATTATTATTCCCACTTGTTGCGGTAAATGCATTCCAAATTTTAATGTTGCCAAAATACAATACACAATCCGAAAAAGATCGAGAAAAATTAGAAGCACGTCGAAAAGCACGTAAAGAATCGGTAAAAACAGCAAAGGTATAAAATAAGTAAAAGTGGAGTCAATTTCATTATGTATAAATGGATAAAAGACAGAGGTGTTGTAATTTAACACTTCTGTCTTTTATTATTTTAAGATTATCTACTATGAATAGAAGGTAGCGTATTTATATCTCTATTGAATGTCTATGATTATTGAGGATATCGCTTTGTAGAAATTTTATAACCAAATATGTTTTCTTCTATAGAAACAAGGGTATGCTTATTTATAAATTCGTCAATGACTTCAAAAGAGAGCGATTGTTGCCGATGCAGGGGAACGCTTATGAAATCGCCATCAGCGATTGCCATATCTAGTGTGCTTAAAGAATTCGTTGGGGCTATGATATTTATTTTTTTCGCAAATAGTTGTTCTTGCATCGCGGGCTCTACAATATAATCAGTAGTAGCAAACCAAAGCGGCAATTGTCCAAAGGTATTTTGGAAAGTAGTGAGTTGCTCTTTTAACAAAGTAGAATCTTGATAATCCACACTAGAATGCCCAAGTAATCCGACGTTGAGTTTTTTATCTTTCAATAGTTGTACTAATTCAGGGCTACGTTGTATCCATTCACTATTCACTAAAAACAATATAGAAGGTTCTGCAAGAGCTTCAATCCATTCTGCTAATCCTTTATGAGAATAGCTTAGTTCAACAATTAAAGATTGACCATATTGCCCTTTTGTAATGACATTAGGAGAGTCAGTCATCTGAAAGGTAGATAAAATAGAAGTTTTTCCGTTAAAGTAAAACAGTACTAAAAATATACACAAAGCCAGTGATACCAAGTGTTTTAACATAATATTATTCCCTCTTTCTAATAGTTTTATACGTGAAAAAAAGCTTTTCTTAAAAAAACTTATGAAATAGTGTTGACGGATATAACAAATAGGTGTTATTATAAGTGAGTCGCCAAGAGATGACGCGACAAACGAAATAACATGAACCTTGAAAACTGAACAAGCAAACGTTAATGATTTAAACGTTTAAGTGATGAACTTAAACAAAAAAATAGATATCAACTTTATGTTGATACGCTAGCAAAGCAAATGAGCTTTCAAACTAACTTTTATGGAGAGTTTGATCCTGGCTCAGGACGAACGCTGGCGGCGTGCCTAATACATGCAAGTCGAGCGGACTTTCATTGGTGCTTGCACCTTTGAAAGTTAGCGGCGGACGGGTGAGTAACACGTGGGTAACCTACCCTGTAGATTGGGATAACTCCGGGAAACCGGGGCTAATACCGAATAACACTTTTGAACTCATGTTCGAATGTTAAAAGACGGCATCTCGCTGTCACTACAGGATGGGCCCGCGGCGCATTAGCTAGTTGGTGAGGTAACGGCTCACCAAGGCAACGATGCGTAGCCGACCTGAGAGGGTGATCGGCCACACTGGGACTGAGACACGGCCCAGACTCCTACGGGAGGCAGCAGTAGGGAATCTTCCACAATGGACGAAAGTCTGATGGAGCAACGCCGCGTGAGTGAAGAAGGATTTCGGTTCGTAAAACTCTGTTGCAAGGGAAGAACAAGTAGCGTAGTAACTGGCGCTACCTTGACGGTACCTTGTTAGAAAGCCACGGCTAACTACGTGCCAGCAGCCGCGGTAATACGTAGGTGGCAAGCGTTGTCCGGAATTATTGGGCGTAAAGCGCGCGCAGGTGGTTTCTTAAGTCTGATGTGAAAGCCCACGGCTCAACCGTGGAGGGTCATTGGAAACTGGGAAACTTGAGTGCAGAAGAGGATAGTGGAATTCCAAGTGTAGCGGTGAAATGCGTAGAGATTTGGAGGAACACCAGTGGCGAAGGCGACTATCTGGTCTGTAACTGACACTGAGGCGCGAAAGCGTGGGGAGCAAACAGGATTAGATACCCTGGTAGTCCACGCCGTAAACGATGAGTGCTAAGTGTTGGGGGGTTTCCGCCCCTCAGTGCTGCAGCTAACGCATTAAGCACTCCGCCTGGGGAGTACGGTCGCAAGACTGAAACTCAAAGGAATTGACGGGGGCCCGCACAAGCGGTGGAGCATGTGGTTTAATTCGAAGCAACGCGAAGAACCTTACCAGGTCTTGACATCCCATTGACCACTGTAGAGATACAGTTTTCCCTTCGGGGACAACGGTGACAGGTGGTGCATGGTTGTCGTCAGCTCGTGTCGTGAGATGTTGGGTTAAGTCCCGCAACGAGCGCAACCCTTATTCTTAGTTGCCATCATTTAGTTGGGCACTCTAAGGAGACTGCCGGTGACAAACCGGAGGAAGGTGGGGATGACGTCAAATCATCATGCCCCTTATGACCTGGGCTACACACGTGCTACAATGGACGGTACAAACGGTTGCCAACCCGCGAGGGGGAGCTAATCCGATAAAACCGTTCTCAGTTCGGATTGTAGGCTGCAACTCGCCTACATGAAGCCGGAATCGCTAGTAATCGCGGATCAGCATGCCGCGGTGAATACGTTCCCGGGCCTTGTACACACCGCCCGTCACACCACGAGAGTTTGTAACACCCGAAGTCGGTGGGGTAACCTTTATGGAGCCAGCCGCCGAAGGTGGGATAGATGATTGGGGTGAAGTCGTAACAAGGTAGCCGTATCGGAAGGTGCGGCTGGATCACCTCCTTTCTAAGGATATTTTCGGAATCATTCCTTCGGGAATGAAACATTAACGTTTGCTGTTCAGTTTTGAAGGTTCATCTTTTTGATGAAACACTTCATATATACTTGCTCCTGACGCTAGCGCTTACGTCGCAAAGCTTCATGTAGCAAAAACAGCGAAGTCATTCACGATGTGATTGAAGTCAGCTGCTTTGTTCTTTGAAAACTGGATAAAACGACATTGAAAGCAATAAACAAACAAATGATCAAGAAATTGATCGTGCAATCTTTTAAAATCTTACTCATTTGAGTAAGTGTAACTTATTGGTTAAGTTAATAAGGGCGCACGGTGGATGCCTTGGCACTAGGAGTCGATGAAGGACGGCACTAACACCGATATGCTTTGGGGAGCTGTAAGTAAGCTTTGATCCAGAGATTTCCGAATGGGGGAACCCACTATGTTTAATCGCATAGTATCTTCACGTGAATACATAGCGTGTTGAGGACAGACGCAGAGAACTGAAACATCTAAGTACCTGCAGGAACAGAAAGAAAATTCGATTCCCTGAGTAGCGGCGAGCGAAACGGGAAGAGCCCAAACCAAAGAGCTTGCTCTTTGGGGTTGTAGGACATTCTATACGGAGTTACAAAAGAATGAGATAGTTGAAGCGGCTTGGAAAGGCCCGCCATAGAAGGTAAAAGCCCTGTAAGTGAAACCTCATTCCCTCTTGAATGTATCCTGAGTACGGCGGAACACGTGAAATTCCGTCGGAATCTGGGAGGACCATCTCCCAAGGCTAAATACTACCTAGTGACCGATAGTGAACCAGTACCGTGAGGGAAAGGTGAAAAGCACCCCGGAAGGGGAGTGAAATAGATCCTGAAACCGTGTGCCTACAAGTAGTTAGAGCCCGTTAATGGGTGATAGCGTGCCTTTTGTAGAATGAACCGGCGAGTTACGATTACGTGCGAGGTTAAGTTGATGAGACGGAGCCGCAGCGAAAGCGAGTCTGAATAGGGCGAATTAGTACGTGGTCGTAGACCCGAAACCAGGTGATCTACCCATGTCCAGGGTGAAGGTGAGGTAACACTTACTGGAGGCCCGAACCCACGTACGTTGAAAAGTGCGGGGATGAGGTGTGGGTAGCGGAGAAATTCCAATCGAACCTGGAGATAGCTGGTTCTCTCCGAAATAGCTTTAGGGCTAGCCTCGTGATTGAGAATACTGGAGGTAGAGCACTGTTTGGACTAGGGGGGCATCTCGCTTTACCGAATTCAGACAAACTCCGAATGCCAGATATTTATACACGGGAGTCAGACTGCGAGTGATAAGATCCGTAGTCAAGAGGGAAACAGCCCAGACCACCAGCTAAGGTCCCAAAGTAATCGTTAAGTGGAAAAGGATGTGGCGTTGCTTAGACAACCAGGATGTTGGCTCAGAAGCAGCCATCATTTAAAGAGTGCGTAATAGCTCACTGGTCGAGTGACGCTGCGCCGAAAATTTATCGGGGCTAAACGATTCACCGAAGCTGTGGATGCATCCGTATGGATGCGTGGTAGGAGAGCGTTCTAAGGGCGTTGAAGTCAGACCGGAAGGACTGGTGGAGCGCTTAGAAGTGAGAATGCCGGTATGAGTAGCGAAAGACGGGTGAGAATCCCGTCCACCGTATGACTAAGGTTTCCTGAGGAAGGCTCGTCCGCTCAGGGTTAGTCGGGACCTAAGCCGAGGCCGATAGGCGTAGGCGATGGACAACAGGTTGATATTCCTGTACCACCTCCTCACCGTTTGAGAAATGGGGGGACGCAGTAGGATAGGGTAAGCAGAGCGTTGGTTGTCTCTGTTCAAGCAGTAAGGCGTGTGTGTAGGCAAATCCGCACACTAATACGTTGAGCTGTGATGACGAGTCCGTATGGACGAAGTTCCTGATTTCACACTGCCAAGAAAAGCCTCTATCGAGGTGAGAGGTGCCCGTACCGCAAACCGACACAGGTAGTCGAGGAGAGAATCCTAAGGTGTGCGAGAGAACTCTCGTTAAGGAACTCGGCAAAATGACCCCGTAACTTCGGGAGAAGGGGTGCTCTTGAGCGTGCAAGCGCATGAGAGCCGCAGTGAATAGGCCCAGGCGACTGTTTAGCAAAAACACAGGTCTCTGCAAAACCGTAAGGTGAAGTATAGGGGCTGACGCCTGCCCGGTGCTGGAAGGTTAAGAGGAGTGGTTAGCGCAAGCGAAGCTACGAATTGAAGCCCCAGTAAACGGCGGCCGTAACTATAACGGTCCTAAGGTAGCGAAATTCCTTGTCGGGTAAGTTCCGACCCGCACGAAAGGCGTAACGATCTGGGCACTGTCTCAACGAGAGACTCGGTGAAATTATAGTACCTGTGAAGATGCAGGTTACCCGCGACAGGACGGAAAGACCCCGTGGAGCTTTACTGTAGCCTGATATTGAATTTTGGTACAACTTGTACAGGATAGGTAGGAGCCAGAGATCTCGGAGCGCCAGCTTCGAAGGAGGCGTCAGTGGGATACTACCCTGGTTGTATTGAACTTCTAACCCATGCCCCTTAACGGGGTAGGAGACAGTGTCAGGCGGACAGTTTGACTGGGGCGGTCGCCTCCTAAAGAGTAACGGAGGCGCCCAAAGGTTCCCTCAGAATGGTTGGAAATCATTCGTAGAGTGTAAAGGCATAAGGGAGCTTGACTGCGAGACCTACAAGTCGAGCAGGGTCGAAAGACGGGCTTAGTGATCCGGTGGTTCCGCATGGAAGGGCCATCGCTCAACGGATAAAAGCTACCCCGGGGATAACAGGCTTATCTCCCCCAAGAGTCCACATCGACGGGGAGGTTTGGCACCTCGATGTCGGCTCATCGCATCCTGGGGCTGTAGTCGGTCCCAAGGGTTGGGCTGTTCGCCCATTAAAGCGGTACGCGAGCTGGGTTCAGAACGTCGTGAGACAGTTCGGTCCCTATCCGTCGTGGGCGTAGGAAATTTGAGAGGAGCTGTCCTTAGTACGAGAGGACCGGGATGGACACACCGCTGGTGTACCAGTTGTTCTGCCAAGAGCATCGCTGGGTAGCTATGTGTGGACGGGATAAGTGCTGAAAGCATCTAAGCATGAAGCCCCCCTCAAGATGAGATTTCCCATTACGCAAGTAAGTAAGACCCCTGAAAGACGATCAGGTAGATAGGTTCGAGGTGGAAGTGTGGCGACATATGGAGCTGACGAATACTAATCGGTCGAGGACTTAACCACAATTTATTGCACAATTTCAATGAAACGTTTATCCAGTTTTGAAAGAATAATCTTTCTAACCTTAGGGTTTCAAGACACAAGCTAGTCAAGGAAACAACTGAGCGAATGAAGGAGCGTACTTAAGTACGTGACTGATTGAGCGAAGGCGGTTGACGCAGGATAGCGCCGTGTATTGGAAGCCGAATAAGTGAAGTGATGATGGCAAAGAGGTCACACCCGTTCCCATACCGAACACGGAAGTTAAGCTCTTTAGCGCCGATGGTAGTTGGGGGCTTCCCCCTGTGAGAGTAGGACATCGCTTCGCGCAAAAAGTCGTTGCTGATTTAGTCAGTAGTGGCTTTTTTATTTTTGTATTAATATTAAACAGTACTATTAAGTATTAGGCTGTCCAATAAAATCTTTAAAAAGCACGAAAGTATGTGAGATTAATAAGGCAGAAACGTTGTTAAAACCTAACGTTTCTGCCTTTTGTTATATCTATTTTTAGCGATGTTTCGTTTTATACTGTTAATTTTACAAAACGCTTAAAGGCCTCTTCTTCCTCAATAAATGGATTATGATTTGATATTTCAAAAATTGTTAATGAGGCATTAGGAATTAAATTAACAATTTCAGTCCCAAATTCTACAGGGCATTGCGCATCGTGTTTTCCTGCAAATATAAAGGTTGGTACTTGAATAGATGCTAATTGCTCCCGGAGATCAAAGTTTTGAACTACAACTTTTCTAAAATAATCGAGATTCCTTCCAATAGTAAGCCCACTATTTGGACGCAATAACGCTGATTTTAGGTTTTCCTCAGAATGATAAGACATTAAAGCCCATTCGTAACTCAGACTTTTGCGTTCCTCTTGTAACGTGCTAGAATCCTTCAGTAGCTCCATAATTTCAATAGTCCGCGAATAATTGTCGTTACTAGGACTATAAATACTATTAGGATGGCTGGCATATGCTTTACTTGCTGCAGTACATCCAGCTACTACTTTAGTTAACGATTGGGGTGCTTCAATGGCGTATTGTAGCGCGAGCATCCCTCCAGTAGAATGACCTGCAAAAGCCCATTTCTCAAGTCCTAAAACCTCTCTAATGTCTTCTAAATCAAGAATAATTTCCTTTAAACTCAATTGCTTGTTATCTTCCAGTTTAGCAGAATTTGCGGCACCTCTCACATTAATCAAATATACTTTATAATCTTTGGTAAATGGATTAGCAAATAAATTTCCTCGTGAATTGAATTCCATGTAAAAATGAGTAATTGCTATTGGTTCACCATTCCCTGCTACAAAATATTCAAAACGCCCTCTACTCGTTTCAATATAATTTGTTTCCCACATAACATAGCTCCTATCTAAAAAGTTTTCATTCAATACTTTTACTGTAAAACGATGGATACCCATATAAATAAAATCTCAGTCTTTTGTGTAAGTTAATCTAGTCCGAATATTTGAAACTTTATTAAATGTACAACGTAAAGGTGGTATTGGCTATTTTTGAGGAGGCTTATGATGAAAAAGTTTCTAGTTTTAATGGGAATGACAGCTGTCCTTGCAGCGTGTGGCGATAAGGAACAACCAACAGAACAAAAGCAAGCTAATTCTACAGCTACTGAACAACAAGAAAAGAAGGGAGAACAAGCAATAATGGATGAAAAAATATTAGGCAAATGGCAAGGGGAAATTGAAATTCCACAATTGCCACTTGAAATTATTGTTAACTTACAAAAGGATAGTGGTACCCTTTCTGTACCAGCTCAAAACTTAATTGATTTTCCATTTGAGTCGATTCAGTATAAAGGTGAGGAAGTTAAAATTTTAATTAATTTAGCGGGATCAGTTATAAAAATTACAGGTACATTTGATGGTACGTCTATTAACGGTTCCTTTACGCAAAATGGACAAACATTCCCGGTGCAGCTTAAAGCATTTCAAGAGGAAGTTATAACGTATGAAATAGTTCATGTTCCAGTTTCGGGAGGCACGTTAAAGGTGGCACTTCAAATGCCAGAAAAGCCAACAGGGGAACTGGTAATTATTCAAGCAGGCTCTGGACCGACGAATAAGGACGGGAATTCCATTGGTGGTGGTAAAAATAACAGCTTAAAAATGATAGCAGAAGGATTAGCGGAAAAGGGCATCGCTACGATTCGTTTCGATAAGCGGGGAATTGGTGAAAATACGGCACTCATCAAGAAAGAGGAAGATCTCACAATAGATCAATATGTGGGAGATGTAAATGACATCATTGCCTTTTTCGAAAAGGATGAGCGTTTCCAGGAAATTCACTTAATTGGTCATAGTGAAGGCGCATTAATTATGACGCTAGCTGCACAAAATAACAATGTAACCTCACTTATATCATTAGCTGGAACTGGACGAAGAGCAAATGTTATATTAGAAGAACAGTTAGCTAAACAATTACCATCAAACTTAATGGAGCAGTCGCACCAAATATTAGACAGATTGTTAAAGGGAGAACAAGTTAAAACGGTACCTACAGAGCTTCAAAGCCTCTTTAGACCATCTGTACAACCATATTTCATTTCATGGCTTAAATATGATCCTAAAGAGGAAATGAGCAAAGTCCAAGTACCCGTATTAATTGTTCAAGGACATAATGATATTCAAGTGACAGTAGAGGACGCAGAACTGCTAAAAGCAGGTAATCCAAAAGCAAAAGTTGTTTATTTTGAGGAAATGAATCATGTTTTAAAGAATACATCTAGTAACTATGAACAAAATATAGCGAGTTACTCTAACCCAGAGCTTCCATTGGCAAAGGGATTATTAGAAGAGATTATAAAAATAATCGAATAACTGTTTGCAGGAAGGATATAAATTTACACGATGTAGAGTAAGTTTATATCCTTTTATTAAAAAGAAGTAAACAGACAATTAAAACTGATAAATAGTTATAATAAACACTTGAAAATTTTTATAACGTTGCTATAATAATAAATGTGCTTAAGAGATAGGCATAAATGAATAGTAATGTTCCGAAGTAGCTCAGTGGTAGAGCAACCGGCTGTTAACCGGTTGGTCGTAGGTTCGAGTCCTACCTTCGGAGCCATTTTTTTGCTCATTTTAATAAGAAAATGATAAAAATAATAAAGATTTAAATTATTTTTAAAAAAGACTTGCACAAATGAGAAAACGATGGTATTATAAATATTGTCTTAAAGAGTTCGACATCCATGGCCCGTTGGTCAAGCGGTTAAGACACCGCCCTTTCACGGCGGTAACACGGGTTCGAATCCCGTACGGGTCACCATTTAGGACTTTACAATCAAATAGTAAGTAACACTCGTTTATAATGGAGGATTAGCTCAGCTGGGAGAGCATCTGCCTTACAAGCAGAGGGTCGGCGGTTCGAGCCCGTCATCCTCCACCATTTTTTAAAAAGTGTTATTACTTATATCGGTGGGGTAGCGAAGTGGCTAAACGCGGCGGACTGTAAATCCGCTCCTTAGGGTTCGGCGGTTCGAATCCGTCCCCCACCACCATCTTATAAAATGTTTGGGGTATAGCCAAGCGGTAAGGCAACGGATTTTGATTCCGTCATGCCCTGGTTCGAATCCAGGTTCCCCAGCCATTTTTTTTGCTTTATGAGCCATTAGCTCAGTTGGTAGAGCATCTGACTTTTAATCAGAGGGTCGTAGGTTCGAATCCTGCATGGCTCACTTTTGTTTTTAAAATGATAAGTGTACTTAAATAATAAATTTCAATCCTTTACTTATGAAAATTGAGTAAAGGATTTTTTGCGTATAAAAAGGGAATTATAATGAATGTCTCGAATTTCCAACATAAGCTTTAACTAAGCTTATGTTGAAAAAAAGTATAGGCAACTTTAGAGGGGGCAAAATAGATGGGGAAAAAAGATGTTTCAATTATTGGGGTGCCGTGTGATTACGGACAGCAAAGACGCGGAGTAGATATGGGACCAAGTGCAATTCGATATGCGGGGTTACAAAGCCGATTAACAGTGCTTGGTTATAGCGTAGAGGATGAGGGCGATATTCATGTAAGCAATCAAACATCGACTAACCAGGTGGATGCGCAATTATTAAATTTAGATGAAGTTGTTAAAGTGAATACAGCATTAGCGAATAAAGTAAATGAAGTAGTTGAAAAGCAGCGTGTGCCCCTTGTTTTAGGGGGAGATCATAGCATTGCAATTGGAACACTTGCGGGGCTCTCTAAGCATTATCAAAACATGGGGATTATTTGGTTTGATGCACATGCTGATTTAAATACACCTGAAACGACACCATCTGGAAATATCCATGGTATGCCACTTGCAACGAGTTTAGGTCTTGGTCATGAAAGGCTGACGGCGATTTTACATGATGCCCCTAAAATTAAGCAAGAAAATATTATTATTATTGGTGGTCGCTCGATTGACGAGGGAGAACGTAAACTTATAAAAAAACTTGGAATAAAAGTATATACGATGTATGAAATTGACCGACTTGGTATGACGTATGTAATGGAAGACACGTTAGATTACTTCCGTAAGCAAAAAATTGATGGGTTACACTTATCATTAGATTTAGATGCTTTAGATCCGCTCTATACACCAGGTGTAGGGACGCCGGTAGCGGGGGGGATTACGTATCGTGAAAGTCATTTAGCGATGGAAATGATTCAGGAGTCTGGTCTACTCACATCAGCAGAGTTCGTGGAAGTAAACCCGATTTTAGATGAGCGCAATAAAACGGCAGATGTCGCAGTGGCATTAATAGGTTCCTTATTTGGAGAAACTTTAGTTTGAATATTTTAGGAGAAAGCGGACCACTCAACATAAAATTTGATATAATGTAGTTATGCGTTTTTTAGTTTGGATAAAAATGAGGACATAGTTAAATCAATCCCAAAAGAATTTAAATAAAAGTGAAACTTTCTCATAAATGAAACGTAAATATAGAACAGCTATAAAGGTGGAGAGGAAAAACACATGGATGCGTTAGTAAATAAAAGAATAAAGCAAGTGCTAAAAGGTGATCAAAACGCATATGCCGATATTGTTAACCTCTACCAGCACAAGCTGTACCAAGTTTGTTATCGTATGCTAAGCAATAAGCAAGAAGCGGAAGATATTGCACAGGAAGCGTTTATTCGTGCTTATATCAACCTTCATTCATACGATCAAAATCGAAAATTTTCAACATGGCTTTACCGAATTGCGACCAATTTATGTATCGATCGCATACGAAAGAAAAAGCCTGATTATTATTTAGATGCCGAAGTTGCAGGGACAGAGGGGCTAGATATGTATTCCCAAATCGCAGCGGATGGTCAGTTACCTGAAGAAGCTGTTGAGCAAATGGAACTTCAGGACCGTATTCAATATGAAATTAGCCGCTTACCAGATAAATATCGTTCTGTAATTGTCCTAAAATATATTGAAGAATTATCATTACTTGAGATTAGTGAAATATTAGATATGCCGCTTGGTACAGTGAAAACACGTATTCATCGTGGACGTGAGGCACTGAGAAAGCAATTAAACAATGTAAAGTAGGAGGCTGATAGGCATGAAAATGTGTCCGTCACAATTCGTGAATTATATGCACGAATATTTAGATGGCGATATTAGTCGCGAGCATGAGCAAGAATTAAAGCACCACCTACAAGCATGCCAAGATTGCCAACAACATATGCATGAATTAAGTGACACAATTGCGTTTATTAAAAGCGCAGCGCATATTACTGCCCCGTCTAGCTTTGAGGATAGAGTAATAAAGCGTCTACCAAAACGTAAAAATTCAGTAGGCATTAAGCGTTGGTTCCGTCAGCATCCAGTTCTCGTTGCTGCTGCCGTATTCTGCTTATTTATGAGTGCTACATTGCTTGGCAGTTTCCCGAATGATGATCAGTTTTCTGTTACGAAGCAACCGAATTTAGTCGTGAATGGTCAAACGGTCCTTGTTCCGGCAGGTGAGGTTGTAAAAGGTGATATTGTTGTCAAAAACGGTGATATTGTTATTGAAGGGGAAGTTGATGGCAATGTAACAGTAATTAACGGTAATTACATGGCATCGACAGCGGTTGTAACAGGCCAAGTGAAAGAAATTGATGAAGCATTTGGCTGGTTATGGTATAAAATCAAAAAGGGATTTAATGATTTTACAAATATGTTCGAATAAATACGCAACTTTAACGTTTAAAGAACGTTTTATTAGAAATAGCAAAGTCTACTCGCTTGGGTAGACTTTTTTCTGTGATAAAGTTAATCATGGAGATAAATATGCTATACTAAATTCATTATGAATCGTTATTAAAAGTGGGGGATGCCACATGCAATTTATTGAGCAACTTGCAGATATAACAGCTGTTGAGGTTATATTTAAGTTATTGGATGTACTGCTCGTATGGTACGTCATTTATAAAGCATTAACCCTCATAAAAGGAACGAAAGCTGTTCAATTATTAAAAGGGTTATTTGTGATTGTTTTAGCTAAAATTGCGACGTATGTACTTGAACTTAATACGCTTGATTGGCTATTACAAGAAGTAATTGATTGGGGTTTCTTAGCCATCATCATTATCTTCCAACCTGAAATACGTCGTGCTCTTGAGCAAATTGGTCGAGGGAAGATTTTCCAACGTACGAATACACAGCAAGATGATGAACAAACACGTTTAATCGACGCAATGAAGAAATCTGTAAGCTATATGGCAAAGCGGCGCATTGGTGCCCTTATTTCGATTGAAAAAGAAACAGGGCTCAATGAATATGTGGAAACAGGAATTAAGATGGATGCCCAAATTTCATCCGAGCTACTGATTAATGTTTTCATACCAAATACGCCATTGCACGATGGCGCGGTTATTGTTCAAAAAAATAAGATTTCTGCTGCGGCTTGTTATTTACCACTTTCAGAAAGTGCATTTATTTCAAAAGAGCTAGGTACACGTCATCGAGCTGCACTTGGATTAAGTGAAGTAACAGATGCGATTACAATTATTGTGTCAGAGGAAACAGGTGCGATTAGTATTACGGCAAATGGTAACCTACACCGCAATTTATCCCTGACAGAATTTGAGGAATTATTACGTAAAATGTGGTTTGGCCCTGAGCAAGATTCAAACTTAGCTTCTAAGTGGACTTGGGGAGGGAAAAAGAATGGATAAATTATTCGATAGCCGGTGGATGTTGCTTTTGACATCGTTAATTTTAGCTGGCGCATTATTCTTATATGTCCAAACAGAGCTGAAAAAGGGCGATAATTCGGGCTCATATAATGAGGCAGATATTATTACAAATGTGCCGTTAGAAGTGTATTACGATGACAGCAATTTATTTGTAACGGGGCTACCAGATACGGTGAATGTCAAAATTTCTGGATCGACGCCAATTGTTAAAACAACGAAGCTCGAGAAGGATTTTAAAATATTCGTCAATTTAAACTCATTGTTAATTGGCGAACATAGCGTTACAATACAGCATGAAAACTTTTCTGAAAAACTAAATGTAGAGATTGAGCCAAAAATGATTAATGTGGTCATTGAAGAGAAAATCACAGGAGAGTTTCGAGTTGAGCCGGATATGAATAATAGTCTTGTGGCCGATGAATATATCGTAAAAAGTATGACGGCCAATCCAAGTCGCGTATCCATTACCGGTGCAAAAAGTGTTATTAATAGCATTAGTTATGTAAAAGCAACAGTTACCGGTGAAAAAGGCATGAAAGCATCCTTTGAGCAAGGAGCAACGGTTAAAGTGTTAGACCGCGACTTAAATAAGCTCGATGTGCAAGTCAGCCCTGAAAAGGTAAAAGTGAAAGTCGACATAATTGAATATAGTCGAGACTTTCCGCTTACAATTAAACAAAAGGGTGAGACAGCTGAAGGGGTAACAATCGAAAATTTAACAATCGAACCTTCAAAGATAGCTGTATACGGAATAAAGTCTGTAATTGATTCGATTTCAGATGTAGTGGTGGAAGTGGATCTTTCTAAAATTACAGAATCGGGATCTTATGAATTTAAAGTAACCTTACCAACAGGTGCAACAAAACTATCACAAGATAAAGTAACTGTTCATGCGGATGTAGTAAAAGAGTTAGTAAATCCAGAGGAATCACCAGAAAGCCCAACCGAAGATAAAGCTAGTATAGAAGATGTAGTGGATACGGGTGAGGTAGAGGACAATGTAATGGATAATTCAAATTAACGCATGGAATGTCAAGTGTTGAAGGAGAGAAAAAAGTAATGGGTAAATATTTCGGAACAGATGGCGTTCGAGGTGTCGCAAATAGTGAGTTGACGCCAGAGTTTGCGTTCAAGTTAGGTCGTATTGGAGGCTATGTATTAACAAAGGATTCAAAAGATCGGCCGAAAGTGTTAATTGGACGTGATACACGTATTTCTGGAGAGATGTTAGAAGGCGCATTAGTGGCAGGGCTTCTTTCAATTGGTGCGGAGGTTATGCGTTTAGGTGTGATTAGTACACCAGGTGTTGCGTATCTATCTCGCGTAATGAATGCAGAAGCGGGTGTCATGATTTCAGCTTCACATAATCCTGTGTCAGATAACGGCATTAAGTTTTTTGGTCCAGATGGCTTTAAATTGACGGATGCACAAGAAGCAGAAATTGAAGAGTTAATTGATGCAGAGGAAGACACATTACCACGTCCTATAGGCGCTGATATTGGTTCAGTAAGCGACTATTTCGAGGGCGGACAAAAATATATTTCTTACTTAAAACAAACAGTAGATGAAGATTTTGAAGGAATTCATGTTGGACTAGACTGTGCGCATGGTGCCACGTCTTCATTAGCAACGCATTTATTTGCGGATTTAGAAGCCGATATTTCAACGATGGGTTCATCACCAACGGGTTTAAACATTAATGAAGGTGTTGGGTCTACTCATCCTGAAAAGCTTGCGGAATTTGTGTTAGAGCGCGGTGCACATATAGGTTTAGCATTTGATGGTGACGGAGATCGTTTAATTGCAGTTGATGAGAATGGTCAAGTCGTGGATGGTGACCAAATTATGTTCATCATTGGTAAATACTTAAATACTAAAGGTCGTTTAAATAAAAATACGATTGTCTCAACGGTAATGAGTAATATGGGCTTTTATAAAGCAGTCGAAGAAAACAGTATGACAAGTGTGAAAACAGCTGTTGGTGATCGATATGTAGTGGAAGAAATGCGTGCAAATGGCTACAACGTTGGCGGCGAGCAATCAGGTCATATTGTATTTTTAGATTACAATACGACAGGTGACGGCTTACTAACAGGCATTCAGCTTGTGAGCATCATGAAAGCAACAGGTAAAAAACTTTCAGAGCTTGCAGGAGAAATGCTGATTTTCCCACAACGTTTAGTAAATGTGCGTGTAACAGACAAGCATGCCGTAACGCAAAACGAAAAAGTAGCAGCGGTTATTGCGGAAGTGGAAGCAGAAATGGCTGGAAATGGCCGTGTGTTAGTGCGCCCTTCAGGTACAGAACCTTTAGTGCGTGTCATGGTGGAAGCTGCAACAGAAGAAGCATGTGAATCATATGTAAATCGCATTGCAGATGTTGTACGTGATGAAATGGGACTTGCAGATTAATTGAATAATCAATTATGGGACGCAATCACTTAGGTGGTTGTGTCCCTTTTTGTAACAATTATTTGACGAACTGCATAAATTTTTGTATGATAATATTGCTCTTTGGATATTCAATAAAATACCAATTAAAAAACAAAGAGCATGAGTGTAAAAGGAGGAACGTTTAACACTTTAAACAATCGGAAAACAATTATAGCGCCTGAGCTAAGGAATCGAACGGAAAGTAAACCTTAGTTGACGAGGTGGAGGATTATCGAAATTTCGGCGGATACCTCCCGATCGCATGCCCGGTCGTCATTTTCGTTTTAAAACAGAGGAGTAATCCTATGCACAGAAAAACGAAACGGCAACAATTACACACGTAACACAGCTGCAAAGCATTTGGAAGTGAAGTGCGGAATCAATTACGCCTTGGCGTAATTGATTCCAGATTTTTTCGAGCTCGCTCGAAAAGTTTCTCTTAAAATCTGTGACATCCGCTGGGGCATTAACTTGATTTAGCTGAGGTTTGAACCATCACTTATAGAAGTGGTGCACTTCTGCTAAATCAAGTTAATCAGAATCCCATCACCAATTGCCTTTGTAGATCACTTTGCCTTTTTTTCTTACTGTTAAAGAAGGTGTATTTTCTTGATGAATAAAAATCTATAAAGGCACAAAACTTTGCTTTTGGCGTTGCGTGATGACGTTCGGAGGAAAAAGAAGATGTGTGGAATTGTTGGATATAATGGCGTTTTAGACGCGAAAGAAATTTTATTAAAAGGTTTAGAAAAGTTGGAGTACCGTGGCTATGACTCAGCAGGTATTGCGGTACACAATGAAGAAGGCGTAACTATCTTCAAAGAAAAGGGACGCATAGCAGACTTGCGTAAAGCCGTAGAAGAAGATGTAGAAGCAAATGTCGGAATCGGGCATACACGCTGGGCAACGCATGGTGTACCAAACCGTTTAAATGCGCATCCTCACACGAGTGCATCGGGTCGATTTACATTAGTACACAACGGTGTCATTGAAAACTATCACTTATTACAAAAAGCATATTTAAAAGGCGTTCCGATGAATTCGGATACAGATACAGAAGTCATCGTACAATTAGTCGATTTATTTGCTAATGAAGGTTTATCAACGGTAGAAGCTTTCCGCAAAACATTGTCATTAGTACATGGCTCATATGCGTTAGCTCTTTTAGATAATGAAGATTGCGAAACGATTTATGTGGCAAAAAATAAATCTCCATTGCTCGTTGGAGTTGGCGAAACATTTAATGTCATTGCTTCAGATGCCATGGCGATGCTACAAGTAACGGATCAATTTATCGAACTGCATGATAAGGAAGTTGTCATCATTCGTAAAGAGCATGTGGAAATTTCAACGCTAGAAGGACGTCTTATAGAGCGCGCACCATATACAGCACAGCTCGACGCGGCGGATATTGAAAAAGGGACGTACGCGCACTATATGTTAAAAGAAATGGATGAGCAGCCGACTGTTATCCGTAAAATTATTCAAGCGTATGCGAACGAATCAGACATTACAATCGATAAGAATATTTTACAGGCACTGGCACAAGCAGATCGTTTATATATTATCGCAGCTGGCACAAGCTACCATGCAGGTTTAATTGGGAAGCAATATTTCGAGAAAATTGCAGGTATCCCAGTGGAAGTGCATATCGCGAGTGAATTTGGCTACAACATGCCATTATTATCGAAAAAGCCGTTGTTTATTTTTATTTCACAATCAGGTGAAACAGCAGATAGCCGCCAAGTATTAGTGAAAATTAAAGCGCTTGGCTATGAGGCATTAACAATTACAAACGTACAAGGTTCAACACTTTCTCGTGAAGCTGACTACACATTATTATTACACGCAGGTCCAGAAATTGCCGTCGCATCAACAAAATCGTATGTTGCGCAGGTTGCTGTATTAGCGGTTGCCGCATATGCAGTCGCAAAAGAAATGGGTGTAGCAATCGATTTTGATTTAAAACAAGAGCTTGCAATCGTTGCAAATGCGATTCAAACAATGATTGATTCTAAAGATGTGATCGAGCAAATTGCCGAAGATTATTTGAAAATTGCACGCAATGCATTTTTCATCGGACGTAATGTCGACTTCTGTGTTTCATTAGAGGGCGCATTAAAGTTGAAGGAAATTTCTTATATTCAAGCAGAAGGTTTTGCTGGTGGGGAATTAAAGCATGGTACAATCGCACTTATCGAGGAAGGTACACCGGTATTTGCACTCGTAACGCAAAAAGGTGTCGCGTTGAACATTCGCGGTAATGTGAAGGAAGTCGTAGCACGGGGCGCAAACGCATGCATCCTCTCAATGCGCGGCATGGAAGAAGAAGGCGACACATTTGTCATTCCAAAAGTAAATGACTTATTAACACCACTTGTATCTGTCGTGCCACTTCAATTAATTAGTTACTACGCTGCCTTACATCGCGGCTGTGACGTTGATAAGCCGAGGAATTTGGCTAAGAGTGTTACGGTTGAGTAGTGTGGGATGGTTGGTTGCAGTTTTATAAAAATGTAAATCATTTGAGAAGAATCTATTATTTATAATAAAGTGTGATTAAAAGTTCTGTGTTAATATACAGGGTTTCCCTTTCTTGTTTAATTAGGCGTGATTGTGGAAACATAAAATAACAGGGATGCTTCATATTAGCTATTTATAATATGGAGTATCCCTGATTTTTTTAATTTAGACTTTGAAAACATATGATAAAAACGCTGAAATTAGGCTCTGCACGTTTAGTGTGCAGAGATAATAAAGTTGTTTAATTTAAAATAAAGTCATTTAAAAAATAATAAAGTTGTTTAAAAACCCTTATTGCACTATCGGGGTAGGTTAGCTCTATAAGAAAAAAGTAGTTAATTTTGAATTTCAAATATCATCATGCATACATAGAATAAATTGTATAATTTTAAATATTTCCAATATAATGAAAAAAGAAGGAATGAAAGTGAAAGAATACACAAATTTAATATATCTAAGCAAGTGCAAGCAGAATTCAACCAAAAATAGCTAGAGGAGGCATTCACATGAATCAATCTTTAATTATTTTCATAGTGGCTATTCCCTGCATCATTATGGCGATTTATTTGTTTCTCTACACAAAGAAACGTGCAGCAGCCTGTCATATCCATACACCAAACGGAATAGATGAGGGCGAGTATGTGACGATCGGGGGAATCCAGCAATTTTTATATCATCGTGGTGAAAATAAGGAACATCCCGTCCTCTTATTCCTTCATGGAGGTCCTGGTAGTCCTATGCTTCCTTTTGCCCAAGACTTTCAATTTCCTTGGGAAGATAAAGTAACCGTCGTTCACTGGGAACAGCGAAACAGCGGTAAAACCTTTTTTGCGAATGATCCCCAGAAAGTTACGCCGACAACAACGATTGAACAAGCATTACAGGATACATATGAAGTTGTGAGCCATTTACAAAAGAAATATAACAAAGAGCGAATCCTTCTGCTTGGTCATTCATGGGGTTCTGTCTTAGGCAGTCTATTCATCTTGAAATATCCGCAGATGGTTCAAGCCTATATTGGAGTTGGACAAGTTGTAAATATGTTTGAAAACGAACGAATTGGCTACGAGAAAGCATTGGAATGCAGCAGACAAGTAGGAAATCAGAAAGATATTAGCACCTTACAGGCTTTGAGCCCTTATCCCGAGCACCAATTTAGTGATGACATGCTCAAGAAGCTTATGAAACTCCGTAAGTTGCAAGGTAAGTATAAGCTTGCGATGCAACCATCACCCCAACTAGTCATGAGCGTACTATGTTCTCCCTTTTATTCGTTCAAAGATATTAAATACATGTTAATGAGCGATGTACTAGAAATAAAACAGCGTGCTATTTTGGAATATTTGTTTAAGTCCTATGATCTGAACATGGTAACTTCAGACTATCAAGTTCCAGTTTTCTATATCCATGGCGAGGGTGACTGGCAAACTCCTTATTCTCTTGCTCGCACATACTTTGAGCAAATCAATTCGCCAATGAAACAATTTTACTCCATACCAAATGCTGGACATGTGCCGATGCTTGATCAGAAGGAGCTATTCAACGAAGCTTTATTTGACATTATCGATCAAGTCAAACATTAATTTCCAAAGCGATTCCATCATATGCCACCGTGATGGAATTGGACTCAAATATCTCAACCAAGTCAGTATGCAAAAGTTGCACATTGTTTTTGTGAAGAATTACACTTCAACTATCGGGTGCGTTAGTTGAAAAAGAATTAAAGAACTTTATTATCATTTTAAGTAACAATATTCGCTTAGTTCAATGCAGTTTTAATCAACTTTTTTAAGCCTTATTACATTCTATGTAGTAAGGCTCTTGCTTTTATATTAGCAAATTAAACAACTTTATTATTACTCTACATTTAGTTGTATTGAAGTAACCTACACCACTATAAACCTAAAGGTGCAACTATTTTTCAGACTTACCTTGGTGACCTGCATAGTTGTCCTCACCTGGATCAAGATCAATGACTATGCGGTGCGGATCAGCCAATGCATATTGATGCTCGCAGCGCCAACGCATTTCCTCTGTAAAACCGATCGTTTCTCCATCTGCAATAATATCGCCTTGATTAAATAAATAATATGCAAAGTTATTCAAGCAGTCTGCAACCTCATTGGTATCCATATCATAGAAGTGACATTGCACATCAGGAATACCTAGTGCAGCAAGCCCAATGGAATCCATAAGCCCTTCCTGGCGTTCACTGCCCGTACCCTCAACATTGTAGAATCGAATGTTCAATGCTCCATACAATATTTCTCCTTGATCAATAGCGACCAAAAACATGGATGGCTCGACCAACTTATTGCTTTCTCTAAAATAAATCGCAGCGCAAGGAACCGTTTCCAAAATTGCACGAAGAACATTCGTATGTAGTTCCAATCTTTTATGAGGCTCCAATCCAGATGCCATCATATCGACAAGTAATAACGCGTGACTGCACTCTTGCAATGTTTGGCCTGCTTCATTCCAATGCCAATTTTGCTGCAAAGCGCCTTCATAATCGGATATTGGACCAACATTTTTGCCAGTAAGCGTTGTTTGTGCAGGTAATTCACCTTCTGCGTATTCCACCATGTAATTTAAGTGGAAAAAGTGAAGCATTTCGCCTTTTTCATGTTGCTCATAGGGTTCCCATACTGCTAGTGACCCGCTTTCTTCATTTTGCGGTCGATCTGTTTTCCCCGTATATTGTTCTATCTTGCTATAGAGTAGTTCACGGTCTACTATTGGCTTTTCTTTAAATAGCAGTTCAATAGCGTAAACTCTAGCAAATCCAAAGTCTTTCTCTTGCTCTATGATTTCGTTCATAAGGCACTCTCCCTTATTCTAGATTGTTTTCTTAATTATAGATTGATATGTTCATCCACTTCATTAAGAATACATGAAAGATTATGAACCGCCCATCATACTAATTCCCTATCGTATCCAATTAAGGGTATCTATATGTAACGGGGTAACTAGTATTGTGTAGTTAGTTTAAGTAGAAGTATTTTAATTTGGATATTAAAAATATGCAAAATTTGAAAAAATGTTAAAATTGAAAGATAGAATAGGAGGGAAATAAATTGATTACATTACAACCTATGAATAAAGAGGAGTTCAAACAATATATCAGTTATGCAATTGAAGACTATGCAAAAGACAAGATTGCTTCCGGAAATTGGAGTAAAGATGAAGCGATTGACTTGTCGAGGGAATCATTTGAACGACTACTACCAAAAGATGAGAAGACAGAGAATAATCATTTATTGTCTATCTTTCACAACGATATCTTAATTGGAATGATTTGGATTTCACAAAAAGCGCCTACAAATCCTAGTGAAGGTTTTATATATGATTTTGTAATTTCTGAACAATATCAAGGGCAAGGGTATGGTAAGAAAGCAATGAAAGAAGCTGAAATTATTGCTAAAGAGTTAGGTATGAATAAAATTGGTCTAAACGTTTTTGGCCATAACAAAATTGCACGTAGCTTATATGAAAAAATGGGTTATGAAATTACGAATATAACAATGGCTAAAACAATTTGATTATGTAAAATCAAAGTCCAAGTGCTCAATTAATATTGAGCTTGTTTTTTACAGAGGAGAATATAAACATCTTTGCTTTTGATATTAAAGGAGGCTTCTTAAATTACTGTTGCTTTAATTGAAGATTCGCTTCCTGAAATAATTAAATATTTTATTATTATTCTCCACATATTTTCCATATTGAAAATGAAGTAATAAAAAAATTAAGAGCTCACGCATTAAGTATTTTTAAATTAATTTCTGGAGGAATGATCATGAATTTAAAAAGTGAAAGAATATACCTTCGCCTATTAACAGAAACAGATGCCCCTCTTTTCTTAGCAAATACACAAGACGAAGAAATCAGATATATGACAGGCACAAAAGCTATATTTACTTTAGAACAAATTGAGCAATATATTAAAAACGTAGCGAAAGATCCGACACGCCATGATTTTGCGATTTGTTTAAATGAAAACGATGAAATGATTGGAGAATTATCTATTACGGATATTGAACAGGATAATCAGAAAGCTGGATTTCGAATTTCAATGTGTTCGATTGAATTGACAGGTAAAGGTTATGGTACTGAAGCGATCAAACTTACCTTGAAATTTGTCTTTGAAGAATTGAAATTAAATCGACTACAGTTAGAAGTATTCAGTCATAATAAACGTGGAATTAAAGCATATGAAAAGACAGGATTTATACAAGAAGGCATCTTGCGTGAATCGTTAAATTATAATGGAATTTATTCGGATGAAATTATCATGTCCATTCTTAAAACGGATTATGAGAAGTGAGATATGTTACTTCAACGAATTCTTTACAAAACAATCACCTTATAAGATATCAATTAATCTTATGAGGTGATTTCTTTTTTGTGAATAAAGTTTAAGCTTTTTTAATCTCTAGAAAGAGCAAACGTAACTTCGACTTCCCCATCTACTGTAGCAACAGCATTAGCTTTTGCGATTAATCCACGAACTCTCGTGATTTCTACTTTTAAATGCAATTGATCGCCAGGTTGGACTTGTTTCTTGAACCGACAATGGTCAATGCCAGCAAAAAAATCCAATCTCCCCTCGGTTTTCATCTTTCATTAACATAACAACCACACTTACTTGCGCTAATGCTTCAACGATTAAAACACCTGGCATTTCTGGGTAGTTAAATAATGAGACACCACATCTATATATTTAAGGTTCCTGTAAACTGTTCTAAAAGTTACTGTAAGGATGGGAGGTTATGATAGCCATAGCGCAATAAAATGCGGAAGAAAAGGAGTTTTTAAGAATGAGTTCGTTTGTTACTAGGAAAGAAAGAATCGTTTCCTTAGATATTATTCGTGGGCTAGCGTTATTTGGTATTTTGTTTATAAATGTAGCAGGATTCAAGGTATTAGTGGCGGGTGAACTACCTGAGAATAGCGGAATTGATGGTATTATTGAAATGTTCATTGATATATTTATTGAGAAGAAATTCTTTTCGATTTTTTCATTCCTCTTTGGTGTAGGTTTTTATATTTTTACTTCGCGTGCAGAAGCGCGTGGTGATAAGCCAAGATGGCGTTTTGCAAGACGTTTACTAGCTTTATTATTAATTGGAATCGCCCATATGTTTGTTTTTTGGGGCTCCATTCTTTTTATCTATGCAGTTATCGGTTTTTTACTTATTCCATTCTATAGTGCAAAGGTTTCAACAATTCGTAAATGGCTAATTGCTATCATTACTGCTCACATCCTTTGCATTCTTGGACAATTATTTATGCCAGATCAAGGGGCTCTTTCTACGGTCTTTGAAATAGTAGGAAATGATGCAGTTACTATATTTATCATGTTTTTATCTGGTTTTTTAGTAGCAAAAGCAGATTGGATTAGTCATATTAGTGAATATACAAAACAACTAAAGTGGATTCAATTTGTGACATTCCCCATTTTTGTAGGAATCTCACTTTGGATTGGGTTTACCACAAAAGGAGATTATCAAAGTCTACAATTAATTTTGGGGCTAGGTGTAATTCCGACAACATATTTATATTTAACTTGTCTATTTGTCATATTAGAGAATAAAAGTATCACGAAGTTCCTTAAGCCAATAGGACGAGTTGGTCAAATGGCATTCACAAATTATTTGGCGCAAAGCTTTATTGGACTAGCGATTATTTCTTTAATGGGGCTTGAAGTTGTTACACCTTCTTATGTGGTAATTATCGCAATCTTAATTTTCGCCATTCAAATTATTTTTAGTGTTATCTGGTTCAAGTTTTTTAAAATGGGACCATTTGAAAAACTATGGCGCTTTATGACCTATGGAAGAAAAGCAGTGTCAAATAAATAATTACATGCGAAACTCCCTGTGGTGAATGATCTAATTTACCAGGGAGTTTTTAGTGTTATATTACTCACGAAAGCAGGAATTTTTGTTGAAATAAATATTTTTTAAAAATTGAACCGATTCTACTTCGGCAATCGTCTAATAGCAGAATTTGAAATAGGTTGAACGGGAGGGTAGTAAATTGGACAGAGAAGAGAAAGATTTTATGTTAGAAAAAATAATGATTGAATATGGGAACGAGCTTGTGCGGTTAGCATTTTCTTATGTGAAAGACGCAGAAGCAGCGAAGGATATCGTTCAAAATACGTTTATCAAATGCTACAAAAAACTGGATTCGTTTCGATTTGATGCACAAATAAAAACATGGCTGTACCGGATAACCATTAATGAATGTAAAGATTATTTGAAAAGCTGGCATTATAAAATGGTACAAGTAAAAAGTTTTATAAACGAAACAGCGAAGTCCATATTACCATCAACAGAAAAAGCAGTCATCGATAAATTCAATAATGGAGAAATAAAAGATACAATTTTTTCTCTGCCAAAAGTATATCGGGAAATCATTTATTTATACTATTATGATTCATTAACGACAGGGGAAATTGCCGAAGTGTTAGATATTCCGGTGAATACGGTGAAAACGAGATTAAGAAGAGCAAAACAAAGGTTAGAGCCGTTAATAAGGGAGGCAGAACTTAATGGAAGATAAACGGTTGAAAGATAAACTTCATAAGATGTCTGGTCGGGAATTAACATTTACGGAAGAAGATCGGAATGAAGTATTTGAACAAATTCGTAAACTGGAGGAAGGCCCACATACACAAAAAAAATCGCTTATTTCTTCTAAAAAGTTAGCTCCCTTTACAGTTTCCTTTTTAGTAGTAGGTTTGTGTCTATTTTTGTTTCTTCCATCGATATTCTCTGGAAATTTGAATAAAGAATCAAACACAATTATTGCAAATAACCCGGTAGTTGAGGAAGCGGAATATTTAACTACTTTAATTACGGTCAAGTCGAAGGAGATGGATGATCGAACTTATTTAAATCTTTTACTTACTTATAATAAAGAGAAAAAGATGATGAAAGTTGTATCAATTCCTAATGCCGCATTTGTGCCGGTAGCAAATAATGATGATGGGTCTATTGAATATGATAAATTGTTATTTGCCTATAACTTTGGTGGTGCAGAAAATGTAAGAACAGCCGTTTCAAAACTATTAGATTTACCGATTGATTATTATGCCAATATCGATTTAGAAACCTTTTCAACACTAATTAATTCGGTGAATGGAATTGATTACGAATTGCCTGAAGATATGCGAGTAAGAGCGATAACACAAGTGGCATTTGACTTTAAAAAAGGACAGCAACGTTTGAATGGTGAGGAAGTTGTGGCATTAATGATGGCTGCTACGGTGAAAGAGGGAATCGACTTGGATGAAGAGGACCTATTAAATTTAATGACTGCTGTTATGAATAAAACAAAGAGCGAAATACTACCAACACAATTAAAAGAACTATTTGCTCAACTAGAAGCCAATGTATCGCTTGATTCGTTGTTAGACAATCAAATAAAAATTGATTCTATCAAATTAGTTTCTTTAAGCGATGGAATGATAACAGATCACATACCATTAAGTAGTACGACAGGTAAATTCATCTATCGATTTGAGGCGGATTTTTTAAATTCAATTTCAGAGCAGTTAACTACATTTAATTAAAATAAAATCATCTCGCCGCTATAAAATCTAAGCGGCAAGATGATTTTTTTATGGACGAACATGATTAAAGTTGTGAAGAAGTATACTGAAATGGGTAGCGCAAAATAGTTGAACAAGTCATTTGGTGTTAAAATAAAAAAACGGTATGGAAATCATATTTTTAATACAAATAAAATAAAATTATTATGAAAGTAAATGCGAATGAAGGGAGAGTTTATATGGGAAATGATTGGGATAAAGCAGTAGACTCTCTTTCAAAAATTAAAGTTTTTTCAAATCCAAATAACAAGTCTGTAACGATAAGTGATGTCCCTAATGATATGAAGTGTATCGGGGTTGGGACAGATGCGGCTGTTTTTCAGTCTATGTCAACTCCAGCCTATGCTTTTAAAGTTTATGCCAAGGATAAAGTAAATAAAGTAAAAGTTGAAGCGAATGTTTATGAAATATTAGGGGATTCACCTTTCTTTCCAACTTGTTTTGCCTCATATGGCAATTTCCTTGTATTAAGTTACGAAGAGGGAAAAACGCTATTTGACTGCCTATTACAAGGTATACACATTCCAGAAACCGTTGTAAATGAAGTGGAACAAGCAAGGGGATATGTTAGGGAGAAGGGCCTGAACCCACGTGATATTCATTTGAAAAATATATTATTACAAAATGGAAAAGCGAAAATAATCGATGTTTCTGAATATATACAGCCAGGGAATGATTTCAGGTGGGAACATTTGAAAAAGGGATATGAGCAATACTATCATTTAATCGATAGAAAATCTGTTCCATTTTGGTTAGTAGAAACTATTCGAAAGTTGTATAACGAGCAGGGAAAGCAGTCTTCATATGAAGAGTTTACAAAGTTGATTTCGAAGTTATTTTATAAAAAGTAGTTGACTGAATAAGAACTTCAGAATCAATTTAAAGCCTCATAAGAAACGTATATGAAATGGCTTATTATTAAAATGTTATTTAGGCAGGATCTTTTTTCTTTCTTGAATTGAAGCATGTTGGCAGTGATACTATTAGCGCCTTTTATTCTAAAAAAGAAAGACGCTATCCATAATATAGTGGATAGCGTCTTGATATTTCGAATTGTTCTATTAAGGATTTGTCGACCAAAGTCCCGCATGTTTTAATACAACACGTGGATGAAGTTTTAGCTGTGCAACCATTAAGTCTGCTAAATCTTCTGCTTGCATTACATTTTCAGGATTGCCGTCTGTTAAATTGAGCTCAACAGCCATATCTGTTGCAACCGTACTTGGAGTTAATGTTGTAACGCGAATGTTTTTCTTACGCACTTCTAGCATTAACGACTCACTTAGTCCGATAACTGCAGCTTTTGAAGCAGCGTATGCACTTGTAGTTGGTGCACTTCTTTGCCCAGCTGTTGATGAGATGTTAATGATGTCGCCCGTGTTGCGTTCAATCATTTCTGGTAAGACCGCACGTGTTGTGTAGTACACACCTTTAACGTTGACATCGATAATATTTGTCCATTCCTCAGGCGTTAAGTCCATGAAGCTGCCGAATTTTGCAATGCCGGCATTATTTACTAAAATATCGATTGCACCAAGCTCGCCACGAATTGATTCAACCGCTGCTGTGATTGAGTCTAAATTCGCTACATCCGCTGTAGCGATTGCTACTTTCACATTATATTGTTTAAGCTCCTCTGCAACTTTTTGTAAATTTTCAAGCGTACGGCCAACTAGACCTACGTGAACACCTTCCTGTGCAAGAGCTGCTGCTGTTGCACGTCCAATTCCACGCCCTGCTCCTGTAATTAAAGCCACTTTTCCTGTAATTGTTTGCATATTTTTTTCTCCTTTAGATAAGATTGTTTTATATTGACTAAATAAAGTGTAATAAAATAAAAAAGTTAATACTTAAGTAAGGTGCGTTTGATAAACCCGTTCGGATGGTATAATTATTTACGCTGTTTTACTCGGAAATGATTTGTCTTTAAGACTATCTTCATCTTACCTACAGTTTTCTCCCTTGTGAAGAACGCACTTTTTTGTACGGAGGTTACCAAATGGTTACTACGATAAGTAAAGGAGAGGTGTCTATGTCAGATATATTAAGAAAAGAGATACAAGAAAGAATATTAAATCAAGATTATCATTGTGAAAAAGAGCTTACTTTATCGATTATTAGTGGGAAATGGAAAGTTGTTATTTTGTGGCACTTAGGTGTAGAAGGGACGCATCGATTTAGTGAACTTCAAAAGCTTTTCCCGAAAATATCTCATAAAATATTATCAAATCAGTTACGTGAACTGATTGAAGACGGGATTGTCCATAGGGAAGTGATTCCAGAAGTTCCTCCCAAAGTAGAATATTCAATGACTGAACTTGGAATGACGTTATTACCAATCGTTGAGATGATGTATGAATGGGGAAAAAACCGAATAGATCAAATTAAACAAGAGAGATAGAACATTTGAATTAAAAGGTGGTACAAAATATGAAGATCCATAGATTAGATCATATAGGTATAACCGTCAATGATCTTCCTGCCGTGAAGGCGTTTTTCCTTGATTTTGGACTTGAAATACTAGGAGAAGGAAAAGTGGAAGGCGAATGGGTGCAGCGGATGGAGCAGATAATCGGGTTTCAAAATGTTAAAGAGGAAGATGGCATGTTGCAAACGTCAGACGGTGACTCAAATATAGAACTAGTCGTATTGCGAACGCCAGATGGTAGCACAAATATAGAATTAGTTAAATTTCACACGCCTTCAAATGAAAATAGCATACAGCATCCTTTAGCAAATACGCTAGGTACTCGACACATTGCTTTTGCTGTTGAAAATATTGAAGCTCTTGTTACGAAAATGACAAAGAACGGTGCAGAACTTCTTGGTGAAATACAAAACTACGAAAACGTTCAGAAATTATGCTTCATTCGTGGACCAGAAGGAATTATTTTGGAGCTGGCCGAAGAAATTAAATAAATAACCAAATATAAACCTCGATCTATTAGTCATGGATCGAGGTTTTTCTTAATCATATTTCCTTTTCTATAATAGAAAGTTAACATACAGCATCTGTTTAACAGCTGAATATTGATTATAAAAATAAAATGTAAAGCCTACTTGACATGGAAGCGGAATGTAAAGTAAGCTTTACTTATTAAGAAATGTACAGTTTACTTTACATTAAGTAAGGAGGAACTATGAAAAATCGAATTCGTGAATTAAGGAAAGTGAAGCAGATTACACAAGAGGAATTGTCTAAAGAAGTTGGTGTTTCAAGGCAGTCGATTATTGCAATTGAATCAGGGAAATTCAATCCATCTATTGAGCTCGCATACAACATTTCCAAGGTATTCAACTGCACGATTGAAGAAGTGTTTCTATTCGAAGAGGAGGGAATGTAATTATGGATATTTCTATCGGTGGCATGATTGGATTATACGGAGGAATGCTTGGCGGGCTTCTTGGTTGGTGGTTCGGGCGGAAAAAGGCTAGGGAAAAAAGAGGATTAGACGAGTTATACTATCATATTTGGCAAAGGGCAAGATCATATGCATGGTATGCGACATTAGGAGCAATTTATATTTTCTTTTCGCTTATCATGTTTGGGATTGAATTAAGCGCGGCAATGGTTTTAGCTCTTATTTTATTAATACACTTAGGAAGTTGGGCAATCATCGGGATCGTTTTGACAATCAATATGACTATTTCCCCAACTAAAAAGCTTTCTCGTATGAAAATTGCCTGGATCGTCGTGGGTTGTTCGTTTACTTTTTTTACAGTCCTCTCTATTGTGACGGGTAACTGGCTATTTTTATTGTGGAGTATTTTGCCTAATGTAGTTGCACTGACTACCGCAATAAAAACACCTCAAAAGAAAACCGAATAAACTACTAAAAGAGGTTGTCCCTAAAATGTTGAAAAACAATTTTAGGAACAACCTCTTTATAATTTTACTCCGAAAAAGCTTCCGAATAATGAACGATACCTTGCACATTTTGAAGTGAATTTTCGGCTAACTCTAAAGCCATAAATACTTCAGAAGGTACTTCAAATGGTGCTCGTATATTCCAACTACTAGCTTGTTTAAAACCAAACTTTGGATAATAATCTTTGTGTCCTAAAACAATGACAGATTGATTGCCAAGCTCTTTTGCCACTTTTAATGCTTCCTGAATTAATTGGCTGCCAATGCCTTTTTTCTGATGATCAGGCGCAACACAAACCGGGGCAAGTGCTAAGGAATCCGCGATGTTATCCCCATTTATGATTGTAATTTTGGATAAAAGAATGTGACCAATGATTTCCTTGTCCTCATTTATTGCAACTAATGAAAGTTCAGGAATAAATGCATCCGACTGTCTAATTCGATTTACGAGTAGATGCTCTTTTTGGTCGCTATACTCTTCATCTAAGAAGGCATTTCTTATAACTTCTTCAGTCGTGCTATATTCTTCAGCGTGCTCTGGTCTAATTAAAAATTCCATTTATAGTCTCCTCGTACTTTGAATGTCTACTATAATTCATTAATAATATTGCATTATTCACTGCTTTAATTCAACTATTAACTTAGCCGTCTTATTATATCCGTAGTAATTCACCCCCTCAAGAGTAAGATTACCTTAGCTAATCGAAGCATAATTAACCACATATAAGTGGAGAAATACCTCTTATCGTGTTTTAGTAACCACTTATAACTGAACGTACATTGTTAGGAAATGGATATGGTAAAGTTATGGTAATGGAGGAATGCTCGGATGAAAATTCACTTAGTAATTAACAATGAGCTTGAAGAAACTGAAATTCATATTCATGCGAAAGAGTACAATGAGCAAATTGAACAATTGATGAGGCAATTACAATCAACACAAGTTTCAAAGATGATTGATGGTTATTTAAAACAAGAAATTCATATGCTTAAAATCGATGAAATTTATTCAATTTATGCGGATGGATCGAAAGTCTATTTACAAACAGAGGAGCAGGAGTTTGAGGCAAAGAAGAAGTTATATGAGCTTGAAGAACAATTTGCGAAGGATTTTGTTCGAGTAAATAAATCGACATTAATTAATCTAAATAAAATTGCCTCAATTCAATTAGCGACAATTGGAACGACTCAAGTTCTTTTAGATAATGGCGTTTCGATCCATATTAGTCGGAAATATTTAAAAGAATTGAAAGTGCAATTAGGAATTGGAAGGGGGTACTAACATGCGATATTTTCGTATTTTAATAATTAGTGTACTCATCTCGCTAAGCTGCTCTTATATCATTATGTCTTTAAATATTTTAGCAACAAATGAAGTAATGACTGGACAGCAATTAGTAGAAGAAGTCATTATCGCAATCGTATTGGGAGTAGCGATTAGCGTTATCTCGCAAATTTTCGAAGTTGAACGAATCCCATTTATAGGGCAGTTATTAGTACACATTTTAGGCATTCTAGTTCTTGTATTCGCTGCAGGCTATTTTGGGAATTGGTATGATGTTTCAGATTTATCGACAGTTATGTTTGTATTGATTGCTACAGTTATCATCTACATTGGTACGTGGTGGGTTATACAAAACTTAATAAAAAAGGACATAGATGAACTGAATCAAACAATTAAAAAGAGACGTGGTGAACTGAAATGACGAGTATTATACAGGTGGAAAATTTGCACAAGACATATGGTCAACAAGAAGCTGTAAAAGGAATTTCATTTACAGTTGAAGAAGGTACGCTCTTTGCATTTTTAGGAACAAACGGTGCGGGTAAATCTACTACGATTGAAATCTTATGTACATTATTGCAAAAAACGAGTGGTACAGTTCGTATTAATGGCTATGATTTAGATGAAAATAATCAAGCGAATATTCGAAAGTCAATCGGTGTTGTTTTTCAACAAAGCCTGTTAGATGGCAAATTAACGGTACAAGAAAATATTTTACATCGAGGAAAAATGTATGGTTTATCGAAAATACAATTACAGCAAAACTATCAATTTGTTTCGACCTATTTACAGTTAGATGATATTGAACAGAAAAAATACAGTGCATTATCAGGTGGTCAAAGAAGACGGGCTGATATTGCAAGAGCATTAATTCATCGCCCCGGGATTTTATTTTTAGATGAGCCTACTACTGGATTAGATCCGCAAACGCGTCAATTTGTTTGGCAGGCCGTTAAAAGATTGCAACAGGAAACAAATATGACAGTGTTTTTAACGACACATTATATGGAAGAAGCAGCCGTTGCAAATCAGATTGTTATTTTAAAAAATGGAGAAATTGTTGCGGAAGGGACGCCGGATGCATTAAAAACGAAATATGCCTATGATCAGCTAGATGTTGTTTTTCAAAATATAGCTGAAGGGGAAAAGTGGCTACAACAAAATGGGTTAACCTTTACTGTGCGAAATGATGTTTATTCCATTCGGGTTACTTCTACTATGCATGCTTTGACATTATTGAAACAAGTTGAACCATTGCTTGCATCTTTTGAAGTAATTAAAGGCACGATGGACAATGTGTTTATTCATATCATGCAGGAAGGGGAAACGGTTTAATGGAATCATTACTTAGTTTAGTAAGCCGAAATAATAAAATGTTTCGTCGAGATAAAGCACAAGTATTCTTTTCGTTATTATCTATCATCATTGTCATTGCTTTATACGGAATCTTTCTACAAAAGATGCAAGTTGATGCCATTGAACAGGTAACGAAAGCTACTCCAGAAACAATTACAATGGTAAACGAATGGTTAGTTGCTGGCTTATTATCCATGATGGCAGTTACATCGACACTAGGTGCATTTGGTATAGCAATCCAGGACCTTGAATCTAAATCAGCAGCCGATTTTTTAACGGCACCTATTTCCAGAGCGAAAATTCAGGCTAGCTACGTATTAAATGCATTTATTATCGGATTTTCCTTTTCATTCATTGCGTTTGTTGCATGCGAAGTTTTTATTATTGCAACAGGTGGTCAGCTTTTAAATGTTACGGAAATGATGAAAGTAATAGGACTATTAATATTATCTGTCTTACTAGCAAGTACATTGAATATGTTTCTTGTATTATTTGTTCACTCGCAAAATGCGTATTCGACATTAACTACAATTGTTGGAACATTAATAGGGTTTCTCTGTGGTGTGTATGTTCCTTTTGGTGTATTGCCTGGATTTGCCCAAAATTTAATTATGTATTTTCCTATCAGTCACACAACGGTTCTTTTACGTGAGGCATTTATGCAAAATTCGATTCAAACGGTTTTTGCGGGAGCTCCAAATGAACAGGTAGAAGCTTATAAAATCAACTTTGGCGTCGTTTATGAAATGAATGGCAATTTACTAGCTTCTTCGACGAGTTTACTTATTATAGTAGGAACAACAGTTATACTTGCAGTGTTATCCATCCTTCTATTTAAAAAGAGAAATAAGTAAAAATGATTATATATAACATAAGATCGCTCTGTAATGGGCGGTCTTATTTTGTATGTAAAAGGTTATTTAAATAACGACTTCCATCCACAGCATTTCCCTATATTAAAAAAATAGTGAACCTTTTCCAGGAGTCACTTGTTTATAATGTATAACGTGAAGAAAGGGGTGCCTCGAATTGACCGAACGAGAATTATTCGATGCATATAACAAAGACGTATACCGCACCTGCTATTACATGCTGCGGAACAAACAAGATGCAGAGGATATTTGCCATGACGTGTTTATCACGATTTTTCGTCAAGATTGGAAAGATGTTGAGCATACACGGGCATGGATTATGCGCATCGCGATGAATCATTGCTTAAATTTACTGAAAAAGAATCAAACCCAGCGTGAAAAACAGCAGCAGATTCAATGGTCCCATGAACAAACTACGGCAGTGGTTAAATCGGTAGATACGATCCTATTAGAGAAAACAGTTGCAGCAGAATGGGAGGAACTTTTAAAGCAACTTCCAGATAAGTTGATGGCCGTTGTTACCCTCCGCTATATTGGTGAATTATCGATGGTAGAAATTGCTGAAATTTTAGCGGTACCTGTAGGCACAGTGAAGTCGAGGCTTCATAAGGCATTGAAGATTTTGCGTAAAAAGCTTGAATCGAATCACAACTCATGGTTGAAGGGGGAGAATCAATTTGGAACGCTTTGAAAAGAAGATTAAAAATGAAATGAAGAACTCGGATAATTTATCTTATCCAGATTTTGATCAAATGTGGAACGATATTCAGCAGGATGAATTGAAAACGAATGGAGGCAAACCAGTTGTAATTGTTCCTCGAAAACGAAAACGATTTGCTTTAGTAGCGGGTTTAACCGTTGCATTATTGGCAACACCTGTTTATGGAGCACTAACTTATGACTGGTCCAATATACTTTCTTATAGAGAAGGGATTCAGACAGCATTAGAACAAGGGGTTGGACAAACAATCGAGCAATCCATTACAAAGAACGATGTTACGCTAACCGTGCATACGGCGTTTATAGACGATAATCGAACGTTGTTATTGTATAGCTTAAAACCTAACGCGTCATGGAGTGGAAAAGATATTAGATTTGAACAAATTGGATTGAAAGATCAAAATGGCGATTTAATCAAAGGGAATTATGTACACAAGTGGAACGATGAACTTGGTGTGTTCCAAGGGTATTTTGAAACGGACTGGATAGCGAAAGAGGAGACTACGAATGTTGAGTTTGTTATAGAGAATGTAAAGTTCATAGGCGATATAAGTCGACCAATTAACTATGATCCTAACAATTCCGATACGCAGTCTTTCAAAATTCAGCAGGATGGAATTGACAGTGTGACATTGCAAGCTTTTGAGCAACCTGAAGAAAAAACACTACTTCGAACATCCATTTTGTTTACAGATGATAAAAGGGCAACTGAAAGCTGGACCCATATTGAAGTAATGGATGACATGAATCAACCGATTGAAAAAACTGGAATTTCCGTTTCTGGAACCCCTGGAGCAAAAGGAGAATACTTAAGCCAGCAAGTATTTAATACGGACAGCTTACGTGCAAAAAATGCTAAATTTCAGTTAACTTATAATCAAACACTAGAAACTACTAATGGCATTTGGAACATAAATTTAAATTTAGAAAAAAAACAACTGAAAAATGCATCATTTAAAGAAGTATTAAACATTCCAATGGACAATGACCCGATGGAAGGAAAAATTCGCGAGATGACGGTAACACCAACTCAAGTTCGCCTCATCCTTGAAGGTAGTGGTAGCTATTACAATTTCCCTTACACAGATTATCAGCTGGATATAGGGGGAACTCTGTTAACTGGGTATATGCTAGATCTATATAAAAGGATGGGTCCTAACGAGATGGAACTACGCTTTGAAATTACTGGGATTGATGCGATGTCTTTAGCGAATCAACCGATGACGTTTATCGCCAATCACCGTATTAATGAAGCTGAAGGCGATAACAATCCGATACGTTTGACGGATATATCAGCAGAACGTCAAAGTTTAACAACCCATATTGCGGGATATCCGATTTCATGGACGTATTATATGAAGGATAATAACCTCTATGTGGAATCTTTAAGTTCAGACACAATATTCGGTGGAGTTATTCAAACCTATTACCAGGACGGAAAAGAGCGGGAGTATGGAATACCTGCTATTCAGGGGATATTTGGCAGTGAGAATAATAAAAGAATGGACGTGTATGAGAATTTCGACAAGACCGAGCTCGACATTTTCATTTCGAATTATACAACCCATGATCACGATGATGTACTACGAGTTCCGCTTAAGGTTGGAAAATAACACTGCATCGCGATACAGTTTTGAAATTTGTGATACTCACTCTATTGCTACATGAAGGAAGATCAAGGGGAGATTGCAAAAAAATGGATGTTTCCCTTTATAAAAAATTATCAAAAGCACCAACTACTACTATTTTCAATAAACGAATATATATCATTCGTCAGGAGAAGTTATAAGTAGGAGGTGTGATAAATGGCAATTCGGATTTTTTTATTACTACTATTTATGGGCTTTAGTTTTTCAATAGATGCGTCTGCTGAAACCCCACTTAAAGCTGCATTTATACGGGATCATCAGCTTTGGTTGAAAGAGGGCGATAAAGAAACGCAACTTACAAAAGGTACGTATGCTTACAATCCGCAGTGGTCAAAAGATGGTCAATTTATTGCGTACACAGCAGGTGACAAAAGTGGCGACAATACCAACTTATTTATTTATGATTCGGAGAAAAAGGAAAGCTATTTGCCATATATCTCAATTCAAACGAGCGATTATAAATGGTCACCAACATCCAATCAGCTAGCATACAATTCAGGTGGTGTTTTAAATGTTACAAAGACAAAAAATGGGCGACCACATGGTTTTGAAAATGTAGCTTTAGGTGTGAGTGATTTTGAATGGTTCCCGAACGGAAAGGAATTTATCGTTTCATCGGAATCCAATTTGCTCCCTACTGGATGGGAACCTGTTCATCTTTTTAAGGTGCCCGTAGATGCGAACCTTGATACGAATAAAATAAAACCTTTTTACACAGTTCAAACAAATACATCTGACTTATTTGCGATTGATGCAGAATATTTTAAATGGAGTCCAGATGGGAAATGGGTAAGTTTTTTATTAACTCCTACGGCATCTTGGGCGAATGATAGCAATACACTATCCGTACTTTCATCAATAGGAGAAAACTTTCAAGTGATAGGGAAAATGTTATGGAATGCAAGGTGGATCAAGTGGTCCCCAACAAAAAATCAACTAGCCTTCATATCAGGAGAAGGGAGATTTTACGTTGAAAACAAAAATGCAGCAGTTGCTGATATTCCATTAATGAATAAACCGAAAGAATATACACCAAAAGGATATGTTGACCTTGATTTAGAATGGTTTAATCAAGATGAAATAATTGTTGCGCGGGCGAAGGAAAACAAAAAGTGGAATGAAGGACCAGTTCCAACAATGTTTACAGTGCTCTATGTTATAAATATTCAAACGGGTGAGCAAAGGCAGCTAACCTTTCCGAAGAACAAACAATTAGATATCTCACCGCAAGTGGTTGGTTCGACGATTACTTGGTTTCGAACAACTGGAATGTGGAATAAAGGTGACGTTTGGGCTAAGGATAGCATAAATGGTCCAGAACATCTGTGGTTAAAAAATGTAGATTTTGCACCAACTTTTTTCTATAAATAGTAGATGGAGCAAGCCATGCTCCATCTTTTTTTAGTAATGGAAATTCCCACATAGCTGTTACTCAAATCGAACACTCTCAGATATTTCTTTGATTTTCTCCCAATGTAAAATTTGAATTTCTTCATTTGTACGTTCAATGATTGCTGCATCTGACCATTCTTTTAAAATTCGATTTAAATGGCGTTTTGTTGTGCCGATTAATGAAGCGACATCATCTAAAGTATTTGTTCTAATATAATTATTAAAATGTGAGGTCGATTCAATTGTACATAAATAGGCAGCTAAACGAACAGATGCTGGTGAAAGAGCATTCACCCTTGATGAAATTGTGCAAGTCCGAAGTTTATACGCTAATTCCTTTAATAATAATTGATTAAAATCGCTGTCATATTTTAAATATTTTTCATAAACGAAGCGGGAAATGAAGATAAAATCACATTTCTCAGCAGCTATGCAATTTGATTGAATGAAGCATCCCTCAAATAGTTCAATATCCCCCATGATAGCGGGCTTCTGACAATAGCGTAATAATAACTCTTTCCCCGTGATCTCTAAGCTAGAAACGAAATATCTCCCTTCTATTAAAAAATATAAGCCATCAAGCTCTTCCCCTGCTTTTAATATGTATTCATTTGGTAAGTAAGAACGCATCGTAATTTCGTGAATGATTTCTTCTGTAAACGTATAGTCATAAATTAAACGAAATGATTTTAAATTCATAATACCCCTCCGAGACATCGGTCCTTCACTATTATTTTATGAATATTATACTCAATTAAAAGGAAAGGGGAAATTTGGAATGAATTTCGTATTTGATATAGATGGTACGATTTGTTTTGATGGGAAAACGATTGAGCGTTCTATCATTGCGGCGTTAAATGATTTAGTTGAAGCTGGACATGAAGTTATTTTTGCTTCAGCTCGACCGATTCGTGACATGTTGCCACTGTTACCTAAGCAATTTCACCAAGGACGGATGGTAGGAGGGAATGGTGCATTTACATATAACAACGGTGACATTAAAGCGAATTATTTTAATGAGGATTTACTAGCAAAGCTCGTCTCGATTATTGAAACAAATGAATTAACGTATTTAGCAGATAGTGATTGGGATTATGCCTACACAGGGGATCAGAAACATCCGATTTATCGCAATATTAACCAAGCACAAGCAAAGAATCGACAGTTGAATGAGTTACATAAAATATGTAAAATTGTATTATTCCATCCAAGTGGTAAGTTGATAGACGAGCTATCTGCATTGCCTGTTATGGTGACAAGTTATAAAAGTGAAAATGCGATGGATATTAGTCCGCTCGGTATTAATAAAGTAAAAGGGCTTCACAATCTCAACATTCATCACTTTATTGCGTTTGGCAATGATAGCAATGATCAATGTTTATTTGAAAATGCTGCTTATAGTGTTTGTATAGGAAATCAAGATGTACAACAGTATGCAACAGAGAAGATTGATAGAGCGGATGTTGCAAAGACAATCCAAAAATTAATGACAATATGGAAGGAGAATGTAAAATGAACATACCTGCAAAGTTAAAGCAAGGTGACGAAATTCGGGTAATTGCACCGAGTCGCAGTTTGAAGATATTATCGGATGAAGGAGTTCAACTCGCGAAAAGACGACTAGAGGATCTAGGTTTTAAAGTAACATTCGGAAAGTATGTGGGGGTTCGTGATTTACAAGATTCTTCTTCAATTGAACAACGCATTGAAGATTTGCATGAAGCTTTTGCGGATAAAAACGTAAAAGGAATTTTGACAGTCATTGGCGGGTTTAATAGCAATGAGCTGCTTCCTTATATTGATTATGATTTAGTAAAGGCGAACCCCAAAATATTATGTGGATTTAGCGATATTACAGCACTTACGTCAGCCATTACTGCGAAGTGTGATTTTATTACCTATTCAGGACCGCATTTTTCAAGTTTTCAGATGACGGGTATGCAAGATTATCAAACGACTCATTTTATAAAATGTTTGATGAACGAAGAGGCTTATGAAGTACAACCCTCATCAAAATGGAGTGATGATTTATGGTTTTTAGATCAAGAAAATCGTCTGTACGAAGAAACGAAATGGAAAGTGTATTCGCAAGGCGAGGCGACAGGTCAACTTTTTGGCGGAAATTTATGTACATTGAATCTTTTGCAAGGCACGGAATATATGCCCGACTTAAATAATTGTATTTTATTTGTAGAAGATGATGAATTAATAACACCGGAATTGTTTGCAAGAGATTTAACTTCCTTATTACAAGTGACAAAAGGGTTAAAAGGATTATTAATTGGTCGATTCCAACGAGTATCAAAGGTGACTGAAGAACAGCTTCATTTTATATTAGATAAGCACCCACAACTAAAAGAGATTCCTGTCTTTTACGATCTAGATTTTGGCCATACACAACCGATTGCAATGCTGCCTATTGGTGGGACAGTTCGTATCGATTCAAATGGAATGAAGTTTGAATTGGTTGATTTTTAATGTCACTTCGGCCTAATTTGTCAGTATATTTCGAATCGTGTTAAATCGCCATTATTGAAAGGGGATAACAAATTGAATCAGTCTTTATTAATTATTGATGCACAACAAGAGCTAATTGATGGAAATGAACAGGAGAATCCTATTTATAATAAGGAACAGTTAATTAAAACTATTAATGATGTCATTGAGCAAGCCGTTAAAAATAATATAGAAATAATATTTGTTAGAGATTTAGATGTTGCTGAAGGAAATGGGAAGGGATTTGAAATACATAATGAAATCAAAATCCCTGTAGATTCAAAGTTCTTTAATAAGTCAGCGACAAATTCGTTTTATGGTACGGGTCTTTTAGAACATTTGAAGAATCAAAATATAAATCACGTAGTCATTTTAGGTTGTGAGACGCAGCATTGTATAGATAGTGCGGTTAGAACGGCAACTATTAATGGAATTGATGTGACACTAGTATCTGATGGACATTCAACTATAGGGAATAACGTGTTAGAACCAAAGCAAATTATAGATCATCACAATGTTACTTTACATGGTCATTATAACGTCGACAATTTTTCGATTGTTAGAGGTTCTAAGGAAGATTTGTTTAATCCGACACACGATACTTATAGGTAAAAGAGCATTTAAGAGAGAACTCTAATTAGGTTTTTACACTCGATATAGAAAATTAATAGGAAATTCAAACAGCGATGCGTCCACAGTTTTTTTGCAGAAGCATCGCTATTTTTATTAAACCCAAATCCCTAAAATCAAAGCGGCAGATCTTTTCGTTTAAACACTTCCAAACTCGCAATATAAAGTACAATGCCAATACCTAAAAGAATGCCAAACTTCCACCAATAGTTTTCACCTTCTAAAATAGCCGCAGTATCAAATAATGCGTTCATTGTGAAATAGCGAAGTACATCTAGACTTTCATCAACAGAACTTAACAGTTGAAATAAGAAAAAAGCGAGAGGAATACCAGCGCCAAAAGCTAGCGAGTTTTTCGATAAATTGCAAAGGCTTGAGAAAAAGAATGAAATACCACTAATCGCAAACATTAATAAAAATAATCCGATATTTAGCATTATAAAATCAGCAATTACAACGTCTACATCCGATTGGAAAACTTGAAGTGTTATAAAGCCTGCCGCTGTTTCGATACAAAACATTACAACTAAAGCAAAAATTAAGTAAGCAGCTTGCGTTACAATAATTGTAGAGCGCTTTGTTGGTGTGGACAATAAGTAAGCCATGGAACCGCGGTCAACTTGCGCAGCTATTAAACTGTTTGCGGTCATAATGATATAAATGATTGGGAAAATAACCCCATGAATTGAATAAAATGTAGAAGCGAGCATGCTCAATAATGTCGTTTGCCCAAAAAATCCAGCAAGCGGTGTACCTTCTACCATATGACCGATGTCCGTTATCATACGATCATCGAATACAGACACCATAACGACTTGTAATAAAGTTAAAACAAGCGTAAAAATAAGCCAAAGTTTTATATTCGCACGCATTGTTTGTTTGAAAATCGTACCATTAAACATGCCCATGACCTCCTGCATATAATTGATAAAAGTATTCTTGAAGCGTATGTTTTTGTTCGGTTAAGTTATTAAATGAATATGTTGATAAAACCGCTAAAAATTCGTTCAATGTATTATTTTCAAAAGAGACAGAAGCGGTTGTCAGGTTCATACGGATCGTCTGGAATTTTTCCTGCATAAAGCGTGTGCAGTCCTGTTCGTTACGAAATTCGATCATAAATTGTTGTGTATTATTTGATGTGATTGCTGAAATGGGTGTGATTGTATGAATTTTGCCGTCCTTAATCATCGCCACATTATCACAAGTTTCTTCGATTTCCTCGAACATATGGCTCGACATAAAAATCGTTTTCCCTTTTGCTTTTTCCTCTTTTATAATTTGAATAAATTCCGCACGCATTAACGGATCCAGTCCAGTTGTCGGCTCATCTAAAATTAGAATGGGTAAGTCAGCCATCAACGCGACAACTATGGCCGTTTTTTGTTTCATTCCCTTTGACATCCGTTTAATATTGGCGGATGGGTCAAGCTGAAGCCGATTCACCAATTCATCGGCATAGCTTAAATCTGTTAGCTGTAAAAGCGCGGCTTGTTGATGAATGAAATTCCAACCAGTGGAGACATCCGGAAAGGCAATCTCCCCAGGGATGTAGCCAACCGACTGCTTAATTTCCGCAGCATTTTGCCACGCATCTAAGTTATTAATTTTCACTGTGCCAGTATGAGGCTTTAGAAATCCCATCAAATGGCGGATTGTCGTTGTTTTTCCTGCCCCGTTCGTACCGATAAATCCAAAAGCTTCACCACGTTCAATAGAAAGATTTATTGCAAAAATCCCTCTATTATCACCGTAATCTTTTGTTACATTTTGTAATTTGATTATTGCCATGGTAAGTCTCCTTCCACACGTCGATCATAAAATTCCATGAAATGCTTTTCTAAACTAAATGGCACTTCGCTGAAACTACATAGAGGAAAGTTGGCTAACAGTTTAATGAGTTTGGGTAAATCACTTGGATAACAGCTAATTTGTAGTTCATTTGTTTGTTCACTTTTAAAGAGTATATGGCAAATTGAATTCGCCTCAATTTGCTGCACAAGTTGCATAAAGTTCGCGCTGTTTTCGACTGTGAGATGAAAGACTTTTTCCGTCATGTTTAGTAGTTCTTGTTTGTTAAATGAAGAAATGATATGACCTTCTTTAATAATCGAAATTTCATCACAAGTCGCATCAACTTCGGTAAAAATGTGACTGGAAAGTAAAATGGTTTTGCCCCGCTTCTTTTCATCTTTTATAAAATCGATAAAACGTTGCTGCATAATCGGGTCTAAACCACTTGTTGGTTCATCAAGTACGAGAATATCCGGATCATGCATGAATGCAGTCACAACCGCTAACTTCCTTTTCATACCGAGAGACATCCGTTTTATCTTGCCCTTAGCATCCAACTCAAAGAAATCGATTAGTTTTTTACAATGTGCATCATCTTTTACTTTTCTTAAATCCATCATCATTTGAATGAATTGCTCACCCGTTAAATGTTCGGGTAATGCGACTTCACCAGGTAAATAACCGAGTGTTTCTTGGATGGTGCTCGCATGAATCCAACTATCTAGCCCATTGACGGTTACGATGCCTTGTTGCGGTTTTGAAAAGCCCATAATGTGACGAATCGCCGTCGTTTTTCCAGCCCCATTCGGACCTAAAAATCCATATACAGTGCCTTTCTTAACGTTAAATGAAACATCAAAAATACCTCGCCCATGCCCATAATCCTTTGTGACATGCTGTAATGAAATGACGGTCATTTTCTCACTCCTTTCATGTTTCACGTTTAATATATTGAATATTTAAATTAATAGTATCACAACAATTTCAAATGAAAACTAAATGATCTCTGGTCATAAAGTTCTTGTAGAAGCTTACGGTTATTTCTCCATGATATTCATGTAGTTTGATTAATACACATACCCTTATAAGGTATATTAACTTTGACTGAAATGTGGGGAAGTAAAAATTTATATCTTATAAAAAGGTGGGGGATTATTGGGGAACTATCAATTGTTTGTATTAATTTCACTAGTTTTGTTAACAGTGATCGTTATAGCGATGGGAGTCATCTGGAGAAAAAAATATCGAACGATGCACGGAATGGTCATTTCCATGTTCTTCGGAATGAATGTTGGTTTGACTGTGGGTGTATTATTTGGTGTTACCTATCAAGGGAATTTATTTTATTCGACGATATTGTCGCTCGCTATTGGTGTACTTGCCGGCTCGATATGCGGTTTGTGTTTTGGGTTACTCGCAGTGTTCGAGGGATTAATGGCTGGTTTGATGGGTGGCATGATGGGAGCAATGGTAGGAGAGATGATTCGGACCGAGCAATCGTTTAGTTTAATCCAGCTATTTTTATTTCTTTCAGGTTGTACAATTTTTATTATGGCCATGTTGAAAAAACAAAAATATATTCAAGTGACTAAGAAAAGATGGCTAGTAAAACCGATTGTTGTATCGACTTTACTAGGTGTAAATATCATTGTGGGAAATTACTTTGCCGAAAACTTTGGAGGGTCTAATGAAGAGGGCTCGTTAAGTGGTCACCATTCTTCGCTAAATATCACATCAGAAAATAGTGCTGAAAAAAGCGAAATCATTGTTATAGAAGCTGATGAAATGAAGTACTCTACTAATGAAATTGTTGTGGAAAAAGACAGCGCGGTCCATTTAACTCTTATCAACCGAGACCAAATCGAGCATGATATTGAAATTAAGGCTCCGGTACTTCCAACTGATAACGAATCTAAACACCATCAGAGGACAGAAAACAATGCAATTCAACTTCATGCCGCGCCTAAAAGTACAGAGACATTAACATTTACGCCGACTGAGCCAGGAACGTATGAATTTATGTGCATAGTTCCTGGACATAAGGAGTTGGGTATGGTCGGTCGAATGATTGTTAGATAATTAATTTTGAAGGAAATAATATGCTGAAACTATAAAGATTTAACTTGTTTCAGAGGGAGTCAGTGGTAAGGGGGGAATCCAGACTGATATCGCAGGTATTTGAATGGATCATTTCGAGTGGTTCGAGACGTAATTGATAAAGGAATTAATCTATTTTTTAAGAAAATGAAATGATGAATATATGCGATCATTTTTTCGTAGAATTAAGTATACAAAATTGTGTGATTGCAAATTTCTAGAATACTTCAAGGAGCGGATCATTTGATATCCAGTTTAAAAGATATACAAGAGTTAGCCCTTCTCATTATTATTTTTTCCAGCGCTATGTATTGTAGGCAACTAAAACTGACGAGGTGGAAAAGAAAGCTTACTAAAGGCGAAATGACTATGTACATTCTAACTTCAATTGCACTTCCTATATATGGGGTTATTTATTTTATGTTTCTTTTTGAGACGTAATAATTATGTTAATTGCCCCTATAAAATGGTAAAGTAAGTCTATTATTGAAATTAGAAGTAAATTAATTGATTTTAATCTATCTCATATCGAACTAAAGGAAACGAATCCAATCGCTATTTTTGTTCACAATGAGGCTGGAGAAAAAGTAGCGGGAATCTCAGGGGAAACGCACGGAAACTGGTTAGAAATTTCATTTTTATGGGTCGATGAAACATTAAGAGGGCAGAATATTGGTACTAAATTGATGGAAGCTGCTGAATTAGAAGCGATGCAAAGAGGTTGTAAAAAGTCTTTTCTCGATACATTTAGTTTCCAAGCAAAGGATTTCTACATAAAGCTAGGCTATGAAGAAGTTTTTGCGCTTGATGAATACCCACTTCCAAGTAAGCGCCATTATTTTGTGAAAAAATTAAAGTGTAACGACTAAAATTATTATGACGTGGACTTCAACGGGAGGGATCGTCTTTTTTATCTATATAAAGGGAAGTTAATTTCTATGCAGATAAGCTAGGTCAAGTTTGGAATTAATTTTGCATACCTATAAAGTTAGGCGGGTGTTGAAAAACATGCTTTTAGCAAAGGAATTAGTAATAGTGCATATAGAAAATTCTATTGATTGGATAGAAAGTTTAATTGAATTAAATGAAAAGGATTGGAGAAAAACTGTTGGGCTGAGTAAATGGTCGGTTGCAGAAGTAGTTGGGCATTTTAAAGCATGGGATGAATTTGTTATCAATCAACGCGTACCTTATTTATTTCAACAAGCAGATTTGCCAAAAGCACCGGATACGAATAGTTTAAACAATGAATCGGCTAAAAATGCTAGGGAAAATACAAAGGCATTCATCATTGAGGAATTTGTTAATGCTCGGAAAAGGCTAATAAAAACGTTGTCTGAGTTGAAGGATGAGTTTTGGGAAGCTGAATTTATGCTAGGCTCGTCCAAATTAATGTTACCGAGTTATTTCCACGGATTAAAGGAACATGATTTACAGCACTTTTTACAAATTGCAGAAGTTGTAGATGCCGAATGGTTGAAAAATAAGTTAAATAAAATGATTTAGAGAAGTGGCATGAAAATAAAATAACGATTTGATGGACGGGATGAATAATTAATTTCATTTCGTTCTTTTTTTTCGTCCTTTTTAGATGTAGCATCGTTTATGTATGGAGAGGAGGTCGTAGGTTTGAATCGGTCAGAATTAGTTGAAAAAGCGATGCACGAACATACAGAATTATTGTTCCGCATTGCCTATTACTACGTGAAAGATAAATATTTAGCTGAAGACCTTGTGCAAGATGTGTTTTTGAAATTATATTGTTCAGATTATATAGAGCAAGGTGAGCTGAGGGCTTATTTATCAAGGCTAACGGCCAATGCGTGTAAAGATTATTTGAAAAGCTGGGCATATCGGAAAGTGAAGCTCACGATGAAATTAATGCCTAAGGAAAAAATGATACATAAAGATGCACTTGTCGAAAAAGATGAACTGAACGTACTGGATGCAGCGATATTAGCATTGCCACTCAAGCAGCGTGAAGCGATTGTTTATTACTATTTAGAAGGTTTATCTATCAAGGAAATTGCTGAGCTATTAAATCGACCAGAAAGTACGGTGAAATCAAGGCTGAAAAGTGCTAAAGAACATTTAAAACGAAAGCTGGGAAAAGAACAATGGGAGGTGCTGTTACATGACTAATTACCGACTGACCCCTTTAAAAAATACTGAAGAAAATAGGCAGCGAATCATCGAGAAAACGAGGGGGAATATGCAAAAGCCGCCGATAAAAAAGCCGAGTAAAACGTGGGTGCCAGTTGTCATAACGACTATAGCTCTTTTTATGGCTGTATTTTTAGCTGTTCCATATGTGCAACAAGCTTTCTTTGATGAGCAAAATTTTACGATTGAAAAGGTTGTTATTCCAAATGTGCAGTATACATCCCTTGTAGATTCAACTTATCTTGATGAAACGAATGAATTCATTTACAACACAGAGAATGGTTTTTTTGCGTTTGATGTAGAGACGCAAGGAGAGACGTTACTAGTAGATACTTCTGAAATTGCGCGTGTTTTTGATTATGCCGTATCAAAAGATTGGCTTGTTTGGGCTCAGCCTGTAAATAATGAGCGCAAAATCCATGTGTTAAATCGTGAGACGCATGAAGTGAACATAATGGAAACGCCGTATTTTTATGGCATTCAATTGCAGGGAGATACTGTTGTTTACACAGGATTCCAAGATAATAAGCCGTACACGTTTACATTAAATTTAAATGACGGGACATCTCAAATTTTACGTGAAATTGAAGGGGAAGGTAGTAGTAGCTGGCTAGCTTTTGAAGGGAATCAAGTTGTATTTTCAGAAGTCTTTAAGATGGAGGACGGAAAAAATACAGTTGTGACAGTGCATGATTTGGAAATGAAGAAAAAATTAGAAAGCTATGTATTTCCATATGATATTGCAGAAAATATTTTGTTAAAGGGCGATAAAATTTATAGTTATTTGTGGAATGAAAATGATGATGAGCCAGCTGCTATTGGCTTTATTGATAGGACAACAGGTGATTTTAATGTCATTGAAAAATCTGTCGGAATACATGATTATGCAACGGATGGTGAACATTTTGCTGTCGCCGTTGAAAAAGGTGAAAGCAATACTGTGCAGCTTTTTGCATTACAGGAGGGCGAATTGAAACTTCTATCCAAACTACCATCTATTAGAGAAAGGCTAGTACTACCTCGATTTACAGAGCAAGGTACGCTCGTTGTAAATGGGGAAGGTATGGATAAAGCGATGTATTTAATTCGGTTTAATAAGGAAAGTAAATAGCGTTCAATTTAAGGTTTTCTCTCTTTTCCATCAGTGGTTATTCTCAATCAGCGGCTTAAATTAGAAATTTTACACTATAATCCGTATACTTTACGTAACGACCTTTTGGAAATGGAGTTTAGTAGATGAAAACATTTAGCTTTAAGTTATTTGGCGGTTATAACATAGACATCGATCAAAAAGAGATGAAGATTGACTATTTAGGTGAGAAATGGTGGATACTTACGAAAGCAAAGCCGCGCATGAAAGTTATTCCGCTTGGAGAAATTAAACGCGTCGATTATAAAGAGGCGGGCATGAAATTTGGTTATGTACGTCTAATAACGAATGAAAATGAAGAGTATCCAAGCAGCACCTATGTAGCCCAGCATGATGAAAATGCATTTATGGTTGAAAAGGATGAACTGTCCAACTTAAATGAAGTGTTGGATTTACTGAAGAAACATAATAAAAAAATCGAGTTTTCCTATCAAAAAGCTTAGCCCAGTGCTAGGCTTTTATTTTTCCTTAATTAAAGTTTATAAAATAAAAAACCACCTAAAACATTGTTATATCAATGTTCTAGATGGTCAGCTTATTCAAACGTTACCTTCACCGTATACCCAAGATTGCTAAAGAAACCTTCAAGCACTTTCTCTGCGCTTTTTTCTGCTGATTGTAATAAACCGATTTCAATGGCTTCCTCTTTAATTTCCTCTTGTGCTACTGCCACTAAGTTAAATCCTTCATCCCATTTCACTTTCCCGCGGAAGAGTCCTTCATCTGAGAAAGTCTGGACACGATCCATCTGAATTGCAGGATCTTGTATAAGCGTTGCCCGTGGTAGGCTAATTTCTAACTTCTTTTTATCCTCATTCACCTTTATATCGCTTGAAGTAACCCCTTTAAGATCCACGCCAGCAATGACTGTGGCAGGAACGACCAATAAAACCTCTCTCTTTGTACCTGGGAAATTAACCGGAATATCATTTCCGAAAAGCTTATTGTCCTCTTCCTTAATAATTACTTTGACATGTGCTTCAGCTGTAGCAAGCGTTGCTAAATCTTGAATGTGTTCGATAAATGTTGTACTTTCCTTTTTATATGTACTCCCAGAAAATAACCACCAAATCCCACCAGATGTAATAGCTAAAAGAAGCAATGCAATTAATAAAATCTTTACGCCCCAAAATTTGAAAATGAGTTTAAATAATGCACCTGAGATATTAGGGTTGGCCCTTCTCTGTCCCATAACAACACTAGTAGCAGCACTTTCTTCTTCACCTTTTTTTAGTTCCTGCAGCACATGCTCAAGCTGTGTTAATGCTTCATCATTTTTCTTCATAGTATTTCCCCTCACTTTTCCCCTTCGAATTAAGGTTATTTTCCAATACTTAATTCTATTATCTTATTTTCTATGAATAGTGTAAATCAATTACGCCTTGGCGTAATTGCGTCCAGATTTTTTCGAGCTCGGGGCCACAGGACGTGGGTCAGTCAGCCGTTGTCACACGATGTGACGTCCTTAGGCTGACTTCCGTTTCCCTTAAAAATCTGTGACATCCGCCGGGGCGTAACTTGATTTAGCTGGGGTTTGACCCCCCCGCTGAATCAAGTTACAGTAGTTTACTATAGGCACATATAAAAAAGGAACCTCCTCTGCTTATTCGCATAAAAGAGATTCCCTTCATTATTAGTCGATTACAAATTCGTATTAAAATCTTTGATCATTTGTTCCATCATTTGGCTCGCATTTTTAGCTGCCACTTCGACGAAATCAACATAGGTAACATTCGATTCACCGTTCGCATCATCTGAAATGGCACGAATAATGACAAATGGGATGTTATTTAATTGCGCAACATGTGCAATAGCAGCACCTTCCATTTCTACTGCATATGGAGCGAATGTTTGTGCAATTTTATCACGTTGTTCATTACTTGCAATAAATTGGTCACCACTAGCGATTCGGCCTTTGAAAACATGAATATCCTCAGACAAAGTTTTTGCAGATTGTTCTGCTAGTTGAATTAACTTCTCATCGGCTGTAAATATACTTGTTTCCATTCGAGAAATAACACCAGGTTCTTCTCCAAGTGCAGTAATGTCTACGTCATGCTGAACTGCATCCGTAGAAATTACGATGTCTCCTACTTTCACATCTGGGTTTAATCCGCCGGCAACACCTGAATTAATTAAGTAATCTACACCGAAATGATCGGCTAAAATTTGTGCACATGCTGCTGCATTAACTTTTCCGATACCCGATTGCACGAGTACGATATTTTCTCCATCAAGTGTCCCTTGATAAAATTCCATTCCTGCAATCTCTTTCGTATTTTCAATTTCCATTTTTTCGCGAAGAATTTCGACCTCTTCACTCATTGCCCCAATAATACCGATTACGTTTTCATTCGTTTGTTTATTATCGCCTGTAGTTGTATCTTTTTCGTTATTCTGCGCGTTGTCTGAACAACCGACCATCATTAAAACTAACATTAATAGAGTGACAACATATTTAACATATGATTTCTTTTTCATTAAACTTTATTCCTCCTAAAATAACCTAAACACGAACGATTTGATTTGATATAGTTGTTAATGTTCGACTTAACTTCGATAGTATATAACAGCAATCGAATAGTTGCAATAGATTATTATTATAAAAACACTTAAATCTATTAATTTTTTATTGCAAACATTCTCTACTTTGCTAGGACGTATTATTACTTATAATATTGTAGATAAACATAAATAAGGAGCTAAAACTATGAAAATAAAACAAATTACACAAAATAAAAAGCAGTTTCTAGAATTATTGCTATTAGCAGATGAGCAAGAAAGTATGATTGATCGTTATTTAGAGAGAGGGGAGATGTATGTTTTAGAAGAGGATGGTGTAAAAGCTGTATGTGTTGTAACAGATGAAGGGGACGGTCTTTTTGAAATTAAAAATCTTGCTACTGACCCTTTGCATCAAAGAAAAGGCTATGGCAGAAAAATGATTCAAGAGATGTTCTCTCATTATCAACATAAAGGGCATACAATGCTTGTTGGAACAGGGGACAGCCCTTTGACAATTCCATTTTATGAATCATGTGGCTTTGTCATTTCTCATCAAATCGAAAACTTCTTCCTTGAAAATTATGATCAACCTATTTTTGAAAATGGTAAACAATTAATGCATATGGTGATATTGAAAAAATACTTAAAATACCCCCCCTTATTCCCAATAATTTGTATAATGGTATAGGAATATTAGTATATTCAAACGATTAAAAGCATCTAGAAAATTGCTTAGTGGGGGAGAAAAAATGATTCGTAAGTTGTTAGTTCCAATCTTTGCATTATGTTTATTTTTTACAGGGGCTATGGCTACTGTGCAAGCGCAACTATTTACAGATGTTCCAGATAGTTCGCAACAAAAGGCTGAGTTAGATTTTTTAATTTCATACGGTATTATTGATGCGGAGCCGACGGGGGCTTTTCGCATAAAAGATACGATTACACGCTATGAGGCGGCAGAAATGCTTGTACGAGCATTGCAATTAGATACCGAATTAAGTCCGATTCCTACCTATTCAGATGTTGCGGCAGATGATCCGCGAATGCCGATTATTGCAGCAATAACAGAGTATGGGGCTATGACAGGGAATAACGGTCAGTTTAATCCAGATCAAAATTTAACGCGTGCACAGACTGCGGCAATTTTAGTTCAAGCGTTTCCCTTAACAGGAGCGGTTGAGGATAGTAGTTTCCCAGATGTGCCAGCCACACATTGGGCAGCAGCTTCAATTAATATTTTAATTGCCAATCAAATCACGATCGGCTTTGAAGATGGGAAGTTCCATCCAGAGGCATCGTTAACACGTGGGAGCTTTGCGGTATTTATGGCGCGCGTTTTAGATCCATCATTCCGACTTGAAAAACCTGTAGTTCAGGACCCACAACAACCACAAGAGCCTATCGTAACTGAAAAGCCACAAGAGCAATTAAGTTGTGCGCGTGAAACAGATACAACTACATATAAAGTGGATGTAGCAGTAACGAATTTATGGAAACACCGCAATAAATCTCGCGCAGTAGACACGCCATCGACTACAAATCCGGTTGAAATGCAGAAATGGATTTCTTCGATGTCATTAGCGCAAAAAAAATGGCTAGTTGATCGTACAGATACGCAAGCATTGTACGGAGATGAAGTAACAGTACTAGAAACGCAAGGCAACTGGATGCGTGTTGCAGCGAATGACCAGTATGTCCCTTATCAAAAAGAAGGCTATCCAGGTTGGGTTTCGAAATCACATCTCGCTTCAACAAAGATGAACTATGATGATTGTGCGATTGCCATTGTGACTGCTAAAAAAGCGCCATTATATAATTCAGATGCCACGAAGCATTTAGAGATTAGTTATGCAACAATTTTACCTGTTATAAAAGAAGATAAAGATTACTATTTCGTACAAACACCGAGTAAAGGGATCAAACTATTAAAGAAAACTGATGCGAAATCATTCCAAAATTATAGTGATGTGCCAAAGCCGTCAGTAGAGACAATTATTAAGGAAGCAAAACGCTTTATGGACTTACCGTATTTATGGGCAGGTACATCTTCATGGGGGTATGATTGTTCGGGAATTTTATATGCAGTTATGCGTACGCACGGCATAATGATACCTCGTGATTCATTTTACCAGGCAACAAAAGGAACACCAGTGGCGAAAAAAGATTTGAAGCCAGGTGACTTTGTATTCTTCGCATATAATGGAGGTAAAGGTAAGGTGTATCATGTGGGGATGTATTTAGGCAACGGTCAAATGTTGCACGCACCGCATTATGCATCTAAAGTAAAAATTGAATCAATGAACCAAGGCGCTTACCAACGTAATTATTCAGGCGCGCGTCGCTATTTATAAATGGTTTGTATGTGAATAAATTAGCAAGTTGCAGGGTAAATGTAATAAGATAAAGGAAAATACAAACTGTATGGAGGCGTTTTGATGAATATATGGTTACTAGCGGCAGTCATTATTCTAATTTTAGCAGTCGTTATATTTGTAGGATGCATCGCTGTTGTTATTTTTCCATTAAAAAATGTAATTACCGTTATTTTAGCGCATATGCAAGGTATTCAAAAGCAACTAGAAGGAATTCAAACGCAAACAACGGCACTGACTGCAACGGTGGATAAAATGAAAACGGATCTAGATTATAAAAAGCAATCGTTTCAAACCGTTGTCCAATCAGTAAAAGATGTAGGCACGGCATTGAATGTGTTAAATGATTCTTCGCAAAAGGCAACGACAGCTATTGTGAAGCAATTTCAAAATGATGAAGAAAAGCAAGCGCAAGTAGAAAGATGGACGAATACAGCCGTAAGCTTTTTAAATCGTAAGGCGAACTAAAGATTAGAATACGAATCACCACATCAAGTGTAAAAATTTGATGTGGTTTTTTGTTTTTAATTTGTAATTTAAGTTGGACAGGACATAAAATCCCACTGTACTAAATCACTAAAATACAGCGTATTCTGTACTACAACAAGACTTGCTCGTTCGGGAACTATTTTACTAAAAATGCGCTTTATACCTTGATAACACTGATGTCACAAAGTGTTCAAAGAAAGCGCCATAATTATGAATACATTGTGAAAAGCTGAACAAAGGGCTTTCATTTTATTAAAATCGGAGTAGAATAGGAATCAGGAAGTATGTTATACAACAACTTTCAAAAGGTATTGGAAATGAATGATTGTTATAGTACACAAAATACATTTTAAAGGAGAAATGAATGATGTGGGTAGTAACAGTATTTAATAATCAAAACGATATTCGTATGTTCGAATACACAAGCAAAAATGAGGCAGCACAAGAATTAGCGAAATATACAAACGCAGTATTATCATATACAAACTAAAAGGAGAGAATACACATGTGGGTAGTAACAGTATTTAATAATCAAAATGATATTCGTATGTTCGAATACACAAACAAAAACGAGGCGGCTCAAACGTTAGAGAAATATAAAAATGCCGTATTATCTTTTACAAACTAATGATGAGAAAGACCTGAGTTCGGAAACATTCGAATTCAGGTCTTTTTTTACATTCATTATGAAAGCAAAGCTAGACGATTGAAAGGCTCGTATGGATAAGGTTGTTTTGCATGTGGTAAATGCCCAAGTATTTTGTGAATCAATTCCCCCACTTGCAAATCCAAATCTTGCTCATACATTTGAATAGCCCGCTTGAATTTATCCATTTCCATTTCGTTTTTCAAAGTGCTATATACCTCCAATAAAGAATGAGCACAGTCGGTAGTTTGAAAAACGAGCTGTGCAGGAAGTAAGTAATCCATATTAATCTGTTCCTGACCAGGTAATACAGACTCGATGAAAATCGGGATTTTTTTCGAAAGCGCTTCTGCTACTGTAACACCACCTGGCTTTGAAATAATGGCATCCACCTGATCATAAAGAGCATTCATCTGTGCGCGGCTCGCAATATAAGGGAGCGGTGTTACGTTAGGTAGCGAAAGATTTTGAAGTTCCTGTAATAATCTTTTGTTGTTGCCGCATAGTACAGAAAAGTGAATATTGCTTAGCCCGAGACATTGATTGACGAGTGATTTAATATTGCCTAACCCACAATTCCCACCGGCAATTAAAATATGCGGGGGATGTTTTAATTGCCGGTTAGTAACAGGCTGAATTTCTGGGTGAATGGGAATGCCTGAAATAACGATTTTTTCTTCCGCCACAAAAAATTGCTCCATTAAATGTGTGGCTACAAATTTTGAAGGTGCTAAATGTAAATCCACACCATCTTTTGCCCAAACACCACTAGTAAAGAAATCTGTATAGGCATTAATAATTGGAACTTGAATTTTTCCAGCCTGCTTAAGACGACTAGCAGCATGTGATGGAAAGCTATGTGTACAAATGATTGCCTCTGGTTGTTTCTCCAAAATAATTTGCTCTAGTGCCTGCTCCATCATATATTCAAATGGCTGAAATAACCGAACTTGATAGTCCTTCGCATTAAAATTTTCTTTATAAAAACGACTGTAGGATTTAGGATATTGCTGAATCCATGTTAAATAACATTTAGAAACAACGCGTTCTAACCTTGGCCATGTGTGATGGAAAATATCAACTTTTTCTACGCTAACTTGAGGGTCTTGCTGACGAATATGCGCTTCTAATGCGTCTGCCACCAGGTGATGCCCAGATTTCATTTGCATAAAGGGTAAGATTAGAATCATTTCTTTCACGTCCTTTTATGAAGTAGTTATTTCTTTTTAAGGAGATAGTAAAGTCCGAACAGTAGCGCAATCCCAAGTCCGATAAGCGGTAAATATTTATATGGGATATGAAACAGGTTGCCGGACAAGTAGCCTAATGCAATAAATGGTACTGTCCAAATGAGTGTCCCGATGAAGCTATAAAGTAAAAAGGGAAGTAAAGGAATATGAGATAACCCTGCAATATAAGGGTTCATTTGCCTCGCTCCAGGAATAAAAAAGCCAACGATTAATGCTCTTCTATAATTGCTTTGATATTTTTCTTGCCAGGCTTGTACTTGAGAATTGTTGAGTTTTAGCCGCTTGACTACTTTTTGAAATACGGGTGCCCCTGCATAATGCCCGATGCCGTATGCAACAGTCATGCCGATAAATGCTCCTAAAATGGCGCTCATCACCGAGGTCACCCCATTCAATTTTTGCGAGTGAATGAAAATTCCAATAATGAATAGCAGTGTTTCTTCAGGTGCAGGGATGCCAACAATTCCGAAAAACAAACAAATAAAGATAATAATTGCCCCGTACTGCTGTATAAGGTTTAGTACATTATCAACTGTGAACATATTGCTTCGTCCAATCATGCGGATTTGTAAAAACTTGTCCTTCTCGCGTAGCTTGCTCTAAAAAGTGATGCAATGTTTGTAGCATATGTTCGGGTGCGTCATGATCCGCTCCGAAAGTTTGCCCGCAGTCATGTAAAACATAAATCGCACCGTCACACCTTGCTTGATGAAGTTGCTGAAGTAATGAAGTTTTACACGTTTGCACTTTCCAATCTCCGAAAATAGAAGTCCACATCATAATTTGAAAGTCTTTTGCGATTTTGAGTGTCGCCGCATTGAAATGCCCCCAAGGAGGACGATAAAGTGTGACAGGCTCGTTTGTAATGCTTTCAAGAATTTGTTTGCTCTTTAATAATTGTCTTTTTAGCTTAGCTGGTGTCATGACAAAGCTTGATTGATGCGTATAGTGATGGATGCCAATAACATGTCCTTCTGCCTGCATGCGTTTAATGAGCTCTGGATGTTGTAATGCTTTTTTTGCCACAACAAAAAATACCGCGCAGACTTTATACTTTTTCAGTAAATGTAATAATTGCGGTGTATATTGTGGATTAGGGCCATCATCAAACGTCAATAATAGGCCTTTTTGTGCTGTGTTTTTCACAATTCTTTTTGAAAAGGTCCGAGTGAAAATAGTTGGTAATACGGTATAGCAAGCAGCACTACTTAATACACTTAGCCCTAGCATGACTTTTTTCATTTGCAACCCTCCTGAATTTCTATACCCGTTACAAGTGAAAGTATGAGTAGATTCATTGATTTTTCTTTGGAGTAATGCGCTAATAATTTGTTTATATGTATAGTTATGAAAGAAAATTCTAAATTAATAGAATAATAGTGGAAGAATATGTTACAATTTCTTTCAAATTATAAAAGGAGGGATTTGGATGTTTACATATCAAATAGATGAGGAGCTTGCATTAAAGCTCGTAACCATTCAGGATGCACCGAGGGTTTTTGAATTAACGGATGGATCACGCACTTATTTAAAACAGTGGCTACCATGGCTAGATACAACGAAAACAGTACAAGATACGGAAAACTACATTAAGTTCACGCTTCAAATTTTTGCGGATAATAAAGGGTTAAACACGGCGATTGTCTATAAAGGTGAAATCGTTGGTATCGCTGGATTTAATGATGTTAACTGGTCAAATCATACAGCGTATATCGGCTATTGGTTAGGGGAGTCCTATCAAGGACATGGCATTATGACACGTGTTGCGAAAGCGTTAACGGAGTATGCATTTACTGAGTTGAAATTGAATAAAGTTGAAATTCGCGCGGCACAAGGTAATCGTAAAAGCCGAAGTATTCCCGAACGTTTAGGTTATGTAAATGAGGGCTGTATCCGAAATGCAGAATGGCTGTATGATCAATATGTCGATCATGTCGTATATGGTATGTTGGCGAGTGAATGGAAAAGTAAATAAGTTTAACCAGTTATCGGACAAAAAATGATAACAATAAATTTACTAGTTTTTAACCCAGTTTTAACCTTTCCTATTTATAATATCTTTTTGGAAAGGGGGGATCAAAATGATTCATATAATAGAAGGAAAACATTTGTATAGTTGTTGGAATGTTGTTAAATCAGCGTTTCTATAGCAATTACAAGTGTTTTTTTATTGATGAAATATAGGAAGTCAAAAAAATCGTAAAAATATACTTTAATTGTCTTTCACTTTAAGCAAAAATTCCTTAAATCTCCATACTTATGAAGGGAAAACTTCACAATAAGTACATAGAAAATTCTGTAAGTTACTGCTATGCTTTTATTGAAGTGATAAACATAATCGGAGTACTGCATCATACAAATCGGTTAGCTGTAGTACCATCGATACGACAAATTTAGGCGAACTTTGTAAATTGGCACAAAGTTATACATATGGATAGGCACCGTTAATTTTTATAAAGTAGAGGAGGGTGAAGTTTGTCTATTAAGTTAAAAATAATTGGTTTTTTTATTTTATTTGCGATTGTTCTAGGGGGCACAGCAGGAACAATCTTATTTATCGAAAAAAATAGTTTAAATAAGCAGTCAAAAGAAACAACGGAATCACTTACTGAGCAGGCAACAGAGACGGTGAAAAAGGATTTACAACGTTTAACCTCACTCATTGGTGAGCAAGTTATTACGATGGAAAAGGAAATTGACCGCACGATGTTTCATGCTGCATTAATTTTACAAGAAATGGATCGAAATAATGACGTTTCATTAGCACAATTAGAACAACTAAAAACGACAACTGGTATGGGTGACTATTATATTGCAGGTACTGACGGTGTTTTCACACTTTCAACTGAAGCAGGAGCACCTGGTTTAAGTTTGTATGATATTTGGGATGGCTACCGTATGCTCATGACGGGTGAGACAACGGAGCTCCCATCCGCAATGAAGATAAAAGTAGAAACAGGCGAAATTTTTAAATTTACAGCGATTCCACGGGCAAACGGGAAAGGCATTGTGCAATCATCTCTAGCGGTGGATGGCGTTGAAGATATGTTAACAACGTTTTTTGAGCAAGATTATGGGTTACAAAGCCTGAATTTATTTGATAACAGTTCTCTTGTATTAACTGAAAATAATGTATCGGGTGCGAAATCAACGTTTGAAAAGGGAAAAGTAACAACGGATGAAGAAGTCGCAGCTATTTTTTCAGGGAAAGAAGCATCAGTGAAAATGGATGGCAATATTGCAGAAGTGTATGCGCCAGTTTATTATGATGGCGAGGTGCGCTATGCGCTTTATGCATCGATTGATACACAGCCATATTTTGCATCGACAAATTACACGAGTGATTCCTTAAAAGAAATCAGTGCAGCGATTAGTAGCTCGATCATTCAAACAATCCTAATTAGTATTGTCATTATGATTGTGTTGCTTGCTATTTTATCTGGTGTTATTACAAAACAATTGAAGCCACTTGGACTGTTTGCGAAAAATTTGCGTGAACTTGGCACGAACGACGAAATAAGTGAAGTGAAGGAAGCCGAATTAAAAGAGATACAAAGCGCAATTGAAGAGGTAAAACAACATTACAAAACGATTTTAACTTCTGTACATGACAATACACAAGCCGTTTCACAGGCACAAGGTGAATATTCATCTGAAATGCACACGACAACGGAAACATTATATGAAGTAACAGCGGCCGTTCGCTCTACTGCATACAATACCCAGCAGCAGGCAGAACAGGTAATGCAGGCAGAACAAAATATTGAAAACAAAGCGATTATGTTACAGCAAGTATTAGGTCAGACAGAGGAGCTTGCAAAATTCTCCCATGATACAAAATCTGCAACATTACATAGTATTAAGGGAATGGAACTGTTGTCGAAAACGATTGATACGATGGCTGAAGAAGTACATTATAATGGCGATCGTATGAACGGCTTGCTTGATAACTCAGCCCAAATTGGCGACATTATCCAACTGATTGAAAACATCGCAAATAATACGAACCTATTAGCGTTGAATGCTTCCATCGAGGCAGCAAGGGCAGGGGAACAAGGGAAGGGATTTGCGGTTGTTGCGGATGAGGTACGTAAATTAGCAGAACAAAGTGCGGTTGCTACTAGGAAAATTAGTGGCATTTTATTAGAACTTCAGCAGGAAATCGGGTTAGCAAAAACGAGTAATGATCAGCAAATTACGACGATTGAATCGAGCAAAGTTGAAATGACCGATGCGCGGTATTTAATCGAGCAATTGATTGATAGTACGGAATTATCTCGTCATAAAATTACAGCATTAGATAAGCTAGTAGAAGATTTGGAGCTCTCGGGGCAAGATGAGAATAGAATCTTCAAATCGCTATATACGAGCATCCAATCAAATGCTGCAAATAGTGAAGAGCTATTATCGATGATTGAAGGGGTATCGTTATCCGTTCAACGTTTAAATGGACTGCTTGACGCATTAGTAAGCCATACAGAAGAACTAGAGCACGCGTTTTAAGATAAGAACCTATTTTCAAGCACACTAGCTGTAAGTGAGAATGAAATAAATAAAAAAGGGATTCGTTCTATTTCATATAGATCAATCCTTTTTTTATTGAGCAAATAATTGAAAAGGAAGAGATTTAACGCGCGTAAACAAGAAGTGGTGTTTTGTTACGATAATTTAACCTTTTGTAGAATATTATTGTATATTTAGAATTTGGATGTAGTATTCTCAATTAGAGGTGTGTATAAAAAAAGTGTTATTGTCACAGTTTATCCTTATATAATCAAGGATTTAAGTGATTTAAACGCTGATGGTTGACGAATATTAGATAATATAAGATAATCGTTAATAGTAATGATAATTATTTTATAATAATTATAAATATGAAAATTTTATTTACTACTAGGAGGAAATTACACATGGCTTTAATCGGTAAAGAAATTCAAGAATTCTCAGCAAAGGCTTTCCAAAAAGGTGAATTCATCGACGTATCTTCAGAAAACTTCAAAGGACAATGGTCAGTAGTATGCTTCTATCCAGCAGACTTCACATTCGTTTGCCCAACTGAATTAGGCGACTTACAAAACGAATACGCTACATTAAAATCTTTAGGCGTTGAAGTATACTCAGTTTCTACTGATACACACTTCACACATAAAGCATGGCATGACACTTCTGATGTAATCGGTACTATTGAATATATCATGATTGGTGACCCATCTCACACAATTTCTAAAGGCTTCGACGTATTAAACGAAGAAGACGGCTTAGCTGAGCGCGGTACATTCATCATCGATCCAGATGGCGTTGTTCAAGCAGTAGAAATCAACGCAGGTGGTATTGGCCGTGATGCTTCAACTTTAGTAAACAAAATTAAAGCAGCTCAATACGTTCGCAATAATCCAGGTGAAGTTTGCCCGGCTAAATGGGAAGAAGGAAGCGCAACATTAACTCCAAGCTTAGACTTAGTAGGTAAAATCTAAGATCTTTCGCTAAGGAAATATAGTATGTAGCAGTACATTCGCTACAAACAAGGCAGGCGGCAAAGAGCAATCACTGTGATTGATTTTTGTCGCTCTGTTTTTAACTGGATAGAACCTTGTATTATATTGTGCGAGGTAAACCATTTTAATTCATAACAATAAGGCTGTTTTAAGGTAATACTCTCTACCTTTATTAAAAGGAAATGAGGTGGAAAGCTGACTGTATAGAGAGTGAGGTATGACCAGATTTTTTTACGTTGTCCGATTGAAGGGGGCAAGAAAATAAAACAATCGGTAGGAATCATGCAGCAGCGAAAAGATGTTAGATAATCAAATTAAAGCACAATTACAACAATATTTAACGATGCTTGAAGGTGACTTAGTATTAAAAGTAAGTGCGGGCGATGATAAAGTTTCAAAGGATTTACTTGAATTAGTAACGGAAATTGAGAAAATGTCTCCACGCATTACACTTGAGCATACAATTTTAGAACGCACACCAAGTTTTAGTGTAAATAAAAAAGGTGAAGCAGATTCAGGTATTGCATTTGCAGGTTTACCACTTGGTCATGAATTTACGTCATTAGTATTAGCATTACTACAAGTTTCAGGCCGTGCGCCGAAAGTAGACGAGTCAGTTATTAAACGTGTACAAGCGATTAAAGAGCCAATCCATTTTGAATCATTCGTTAGTTTAACTTGCCACAACTGTCCAGATGTTGTACAAGCTTTAAATATTATGGCGGTATTAAACCCGAATATTTCGCATGTCATGATTGAAGGTGGCGCTTTCCAACATGAAGTAACAGAGCGTGATGTTATGGCTGTACCAACTGTATTTGCAAATGGTAAAAACTTTGCAGGTGGTCGTATGGACATTGAAGATATTTTAAACCTAATCGGCAGTAAGTCAGATGGCTCTGAATTTGAAAATGTTGAACCATTTGAAGTATTAGTTGTTGGTGGTGGTCCTGCAGGTGCAGCAGCGGCAATTTACTCTGCGCGTAAAGGCATTCGCACAGGTATCGTAGCAGAGCGCTTCGGTGGACAAGTAAATGATACATTATCAATTGAAAACATTATCGGAACGAATGCAACAGAAGGTCCGAAATTTGTGGCGAGTTTAGAATCTCATGTTGCTGATTATGAGATTGATGTAATGAAAGCTCAACGTGCAGCGAAAATCGAGAAAAAAGATTTTGTAGAAGTTACGCTAGAAAATGGCGCGGTATTAAAAGGGAAAACAGTGATCCTTTCTACGGGTGCTCGTTACCGTCAGCTTGGTGTACCTGGTGAGCAAGAGTTTAAAAATAAAGGTGTTGCATACTGTCCACACTGTGATGGTCCTATTTTTAAAGGGAAAAATATCGCGGTTGTTGGTGGCGGTAACTCTGGTGTTGAAGCAGCAATTGACTTAGCGGGTATTGTAAACCACGTTACTTTACTACAAGGTGCTGCAGAACTTACAGCAGATAAAGTTTTACAAGAACGCGTACGTAGCTTGAAAAACGTAACCGTTATTACAAATGCTTTCACAAAAGAAATTACAGGTACAAATAAAGTAAATGGCCTAACGTACTTAGACAATGTTTCAGGTGAAGAACGCCATATTGAGCTAGAAGGTCTATTCGTTCAAATTGGTTTACTACCAAACACAGAATTTTTACAAGGTGCAATTACAATGAATGCACATGGTGAAATTATTGTTGATAAGCACGGTGCAACAAATATGCCAGGTGTCTTTGCAGCAGGTGACTGTACAGATGCAGCTTTCAAACAAATCATTATTTCAATGGGTGCTGGAGCTACGGCAGCACTTGGCGCATTCGACTATATGATCCGCAACACATCAGGTGAATCTGAAGTAGTGAATGCATAAACGAATAAAATAGCGGGAGCCTTCGTGAAGAGGGCTCTTTTTTATCATTATCCGACAGAAGACTTCCACTTCAAGGAATGTGTAGGGCATAGCCCAATAAGTAAGTGGGAGATGAATGTCGGTAGGCGGTAGCCTAAAGTTTTTTCTTACACTTGAGAACATACATTCTATTTGGTAGAATGTAAGAAATGGAGGTGAACCGATTGTTGACTTATAAAGCGTATAAATTCCGTCTCTATCCGACAAAAGAACAGACGACATTAATCAATAAAACGATTGGCTGTTGTCGCTATATTTTCAACTATTGTCTAGCGGAGTGGCAAGCTGCATACAAAGAAACAGGCAAAGGTTTGTCATATGGAAAATGCTCCGCGATGCTGCCAACATTAAAAAAACAAGAGGAAACAAGCTGGCTAAAAGAAGTAGATAGCATTGCCCTTCAAACAACGGTACGACATTTAGCGGATAGCTATGACCGTTTTTTCAAACAACAAAACGAAGCACCGCGTTTTAAATCGAAGAAAACCCCCACGCAAAGCTATACGACAAAAATGACGAATGATAATATCAAAATAATCAAAGGTCGCATCCAACTCCCGAAACTAGGTCATGTGAAATTCGCAAAATCCAAAGAAATTACAGGAAAAATCATTAGCGCAACCATTAGAAGAAACCCTACAGGTAAGTATTTCATCGCAGTTTTAGCGGAAACGGATATCCAAGCCTACCCAAAAACAACGAAAAACGTCGGCATTGATGTTGGTCTCAAAGAATTCGCAAAGTTATCTGACGGTACAACCTATGCCAACCCTCAGTTTTTCCGTAAGCTAGAGGCAAAATTAGCAGAAGAACAACGCATTTTAGCCTGTAAAAAAGAGGGGGCCATCAAACGAAACTGTCCATTAGATGAAGCGAAAAACTATCAAAAACAGCGCATAAAAGTAGCAAAAATTCATGAGAAAATCCGCAATGCACGGCAGGATTACTTACACAAAATATCCACTGAAATTGTCAAAAACCACGACATCATTGGAATTGAAGATTTGTGTGTCAGTAAGATGCAAAAAAATCCCCAACTTGCCAAAGCCATTAGTGAGGTGAGCTGGTCAGAATTCGCGCATATGCTCGAGTACAAAGCACAATGGCACGGCAAACAGGTGATTCGAGTAGGTAAAACATTTGCCTCTAGCCAGCTTTGTTCACATTGTGGCTATCAACATAAAGACGTAAAGAATCTCGCTATCCGAACATGGACGTGTCCAAACTGTCATACGCAACATGACCGAGATCTTAACGCAAGCATCAATATTCTACAAGAAGCATTAAGGCTTCAAACCGTAGGGACTACGGGGATTGCTCGGTGAATCTCCATCTAAAAGGGGTTTCAGTCAAGAATCTCCCTCCTCTAAGCGATAGCGTAGGTGGGAGTAGTTCAAACCGATTATTCAGACGTTTGATATAATTGTTGTAACAGTAAAAATATCGAGGTGACTATGATATTGAAATCCGAAAAAACAATGAGAACTTGCTCACAAGGACATACTTATTATAAAAGCAGTGACTGCCCGACATGCCCTGTTTGTGAAACGGCGAAAAAACCAACAGAAGGATTTTTAGCAATACTTTCCTCTCCTGCAAGACGAGCATTAGAGCATGAAGGAATTACGACGTTACAACGCTTAGCCGAGTTTTCAGAAAAGGATATTTTAAAATTACACGGTGTTGGGCCTGCAACAATGCCAAAGTTAAGACAAGCACTCCAAGATGCCCACCTATCCTTTTCGAGTGAAAAGTAGAGATTTTCCGAGGAACCGATAAAAAAGTAGAACGTCATATGAAAGACGGATCAAGTGCAAGAGATGTTTTCTTCGTTATGGGAAGTTCACCAATTTTACATAACAATTCCAAGAAATTTGATTTACAATGAGTGGGATAGGGCTAGAAAGGGGATATTATAATGAAGTTTAAATTATTGTCAGTAGCATTATTAGCAGTAGGTATTCTTGCAGCATGTGGTGATGAAAAAGGAACGGATGGAGGACAATCTCCAGAACAACCGACTCAAACACAACCTGAAACGAAAGAACCTACAACAACACAAGGACAAACAGATGATATTAAAGCATTAGTAGAAAGCTATAGCTCAAACAAAACAACAGATGAGCAAGCATCCATTACATCAACACAATTAATCGTAACGGATAAAGATGGTAATGCAACGACATACGATTTACCTGAAGAAGAGTTTTTCGTGTCGATTGCGCCATTCATTAATCAAACACATCCATGTACAAACCATAGCTTAACAGGCTGCCAAGGGGAGCTAGTGAGCCAGGAATTTGATGTGTTTATTGAAAATGAAAAGGGAGAGGTTATTGTAGATGAGAAGATTACAACATTAGAAAATGGTTTCTTCGATTTATGGCTACCTCGCAATCAAGCATACATTATTCAAATCGAGCAAGACGGTAAAAAAGTAGAAGGTGGCATTACAACGTTTGACGAAGACGGTACATGCATTACGACATTACAGCTTAAGTAATATGGAAATAATCTCTTAAATTAGCACATAAAAACGCTCGGATAAATCCAAGCGTTTTTTCGTTCATTTATTTCATTGTAATCCCAGACTGCATTTCATAATTCCGTACAAGCATGCCGTTTGATTTTATCATGCCAAAGTTTTTGTAGTAAGAGATTAAATCATCATCACAGCACAGATCAATCATATAAATATCATCTAGTTGTTGTAACATACGTTTTACTAATTCCTTCCCAATGCCTTTGTTTTTATGCTCGGGCAAAACTTCAAGGAACGGAATATAGGCTGATAGGACGCTATCACTAATGGCTGTTATAAACCCAACTACTTCATCTGTATTTTCATCGAACGCAATGACCACTTTACTGCTATTTTTCAATAGTTTTAAGTGCGTTTGTGGAATTGGAGGGTTAGGCCAATCCACGAAAAAACCGTTCAACATAGTAGGTGAAATGTCGTCAACATTATTTTTATATACGATCATATATATCAACTCCCGATTTTTAATTGATTAGGTAGAAGATATATTTCAAAAGTATAGTAACAAAGCCATTACCTCCGAATATTTATTAGGCTTCTTATGAAAGCGCCCCCGATTGTAAACGATACATCAGCTCATATTTCCCACCTAATGCTACAAGCTCATCATGCGAACCTTGCTCCACAATTTCACCGCGGTCTAACACTAAAATCTTATCGGCATTTTTAATAGTAGAAAGTCGGTGCGCGATGATAAATGTTGTGCGCCCTTGCTTTAAAACTTCCATCGCATGCTGGATAATTTCCTCTGTTTCAGAGTCAATATTCGATGTAGCCTCATCCAAAATTAAAATCGCTGGGTCAAAGGCTAGTGCCCGTGCGAATGAAATAAGCTGACGTTGACCGGAAGAAAGTGTGCTTCCTTTTTCAATAACGGGTTCATCAATACCTTTTTCTAATTTTGCTAAAACCCGATCGCCACCAACTGCAGCGAGCGCTTTTTCCACTGTTTCACGCGAGATGCGTTCGTCATTTAAGCTCACATTCGTTTCAATCGTACCCGTAAATAAGTAAGGGTCCTGTAAAACGATGCCCATATGCTGGCGAACTGCTTGGCGAGGAAGTTTTGTAATGTCTTGCCCGTCAATAACGATGCGCCCTTTTTGTGGATCATAGAAACGGAATAATAAATTCATAATCGAACTTTTCCCCGAACCTGTATGCCCAACGAGTGCAATTGTTTCCCCTTGCTTTGCTTCGAATTGAATGTTTCTCAATACGTACTCATCATTTTTATAAGCGAATGATACGTTATCAAATACAACATTTCCTTTGTAGCGGTCGATACGTTCTTCACTAACATTTTCTCCTGTTTGATCTAACAATTCAAATACACGAGAACCCGCAACGAGTGAACGTTCAAGCTGTGAAAATTGATTGACCAAGTTTGTGATTGGGTTAAAAAGACGCGTCATGTAATCAACGAAAGCATAAAGTGTTCCGGCTGAAACAGCTTCTGGTAACGTGATTGATTGTGTACCGAAGTAAAATACAAATACTGCAAACATTCCTAATCGTAAAAAATTTACTAAGTTATGCGAAGTAGCCGAGTCGAGAACGAGTAATTTACGATGGTATTCGTAATGTTCATCGTTCATCTTATCAAACTCTTGCGTCATCTGATCTTCGCGGCGGAATGCTTGAATAATTGTCATGCCATTAATCGATTCATTAATCATTGCGTTAATATCTGCAATTTTCGTACGGATGACATGATTGTACCCAGATGCGTATTTACGGTATAAAATCATCCATATATACACGATCGGAATGAAAATAAGCGCAACAAGTGCCATTTTCCAATTTAAAATAAACAGTGCTACATAAACCCCTGCAATCGTAATGAAGCTTGTAGCAAACTGCGAAAGCACCGTTACATAAAGATTGCGGATTGCCTCTGTATCGTTTGTCACACGGGCAACGACTTTTCCAGCAGGCAAATTATCAAAGTATTCGATTGGGAGCTTTTGAATATGCCCAAAAACGTCTTTGCGCAATTGCTGCACGACCCGGTTTGCCCCGCGCTGTAAGTAGATGTTCATAAAATAACGGAACACCGCTGTTACAACAGCAAGCAGGAAGAATACAGAAAGAAGCCAAATAATCGGTTCAGCCTGTAAGTTACCTGGTTCCATATAGTGGTCAATAATATATTTCGCAATGAACGGACCTGCAATATCCGTTACAACCGCAATCGTTAATAACAGTAAACCGATGAGTATCGGTGATTTAAATTTTAAAGCGTATAAATACAGCCTTTTTGATGTACTCATTCGCCCACCTCCTCTAGCTGCTGGCGATCAAATTGCTCTTTATACCAACCACCTAAAGCAAGGAGCTGTTCATGTGTACCGCGTTCTACAATCATGCCATCATCTAGCACAATGACCTCGTCAGCATGTTGAATACCTGACAGGCGGTGTGTGGAAATAATCGTCGTTTTACCAGCGCGCTCTGTTTGAATATTTTCAATGATTTTTGACTCTGTTTTCGCATCAACAGCGGATAATGAATCATCTAAAATTAAAATTTCAGGGTCTTTAATTAAGGCGCGAGCGATGGAAACACGCTGTTTTTGTCCGCCAGAAAGAGATACCCCTTTTTCACCAACAAGCGTTTCGATGCCCATTGGTAAATTTGTTAAATCCTTTTCAAAATCAGCAAGTCGGATTGCTTCATTCACTTCCTCGAATGTCGCATCTTCTTTACCAAACAAAATATTTTCACGAATTGAACGTGAGAATAACGTATGATCTTGTGGCACATAGCCAATCCAGTCTAAAATTTGTTCCTTTGTCATGTTCGCAAGGTTCGTATCGTTAATGACGATACTGCCATCACCAAGTGGATACTCTCGTAGTAATTGACGAATGAATGTCGTTTTACCTGCACCTGTTTTTCCGACAATCCCAAGCGTTTGCCCTTTTTGCAAGTTCAGTGAAATTTGCTGTAAATTTTTCATCTGAGACAGTGGATATTGGAATGTGAAGTTATCAAAACCGATCGAATTTGGTTTCGCATAGGCTGTTGGTGATGCTGGATTTTGAACATCTGCCTCATAATCAAGTGTATCTTGCACACGGTCTAAAGAGGCACTCCCTTGTTGCATGACGTTAATCAACTCACCAATTGCGAACATTGGCCATACCGCCAAACCTAAATACACGTTAAATGAAACAAGCTGCCCTACTGAAAGCTCATTGCGAGAAACGAGCACAGCCCCGTAGCCAAGCGCAATGACATAGCAAATGCCGGTTCCAATTTTCGTGATCGGCATAAATAGCGCGTTAATATAAGAAACGTGCATGTTTTTATTGAAAACATCTTCACTCATATCTGCGAAACGTTGCTCATCCTTTTTTTCTTGAACGTAAGCACGAATAACGCGTGTACCTGCAACAGATTCAAGAACATTATCGTTCATGTCACCGAATGCATGTTGCGCAGTCATATAACGCTCATGTACGATTTTCCCTAAATATTGAATGAGGAATGCCATAATCGGAATGGGTAACATAGCGAAAAATGTAAGCTTCCAAGAAATAAAGAAGCCCATTGCTAAAATAATAAGCCCCATATAAACAGTGGAATCAATGAGCGTCATAATTCCGAAACCAGCCGTTAACGTGACTGAGTTTAAATCATTGGTCGCTTTGGCCATTAAGTCACCGGTACGATTTTTTTCATAAAACGTCGGCGTCATATTTAAAAATTGCTGCATTAGCCGTTTACGTAAAATTCGGTCCAGTGTAATGGAACCACCGAATAATTGGTATTGCCATACGAAGCTTAGTCCATAGCTAATGAAAGCCGCGCCTATGATGAACACCATGTATTTCGTTAACAGTTCACGGGTCATTGTGCCACCTGTCATCGCATCGATTGCTTCTCCTAAAATCCATGGAGGCAATACGTCAATTACACTGGCAAGTATGAGCAGGGTGATGGCAATTGTATATTGCTTTCGGTATTTTTTGAAAAACCATTTTAATTTAAAAAGTACACTAAACATTTTTTAACCTTCTTTCCTCATAGTCATAAATGAGCTACCCATCGTCTGTTCGCTCGTTTCTTAATAGTTTTCTTTGGATACAATTTTTCATAGTAAAGCCCTCCTAAAGTGTTTTTTACACTAATAGAGCATCGCGTAGTTTATTGGGACGGTAATTTTCCCAATAAAAAAGACACCAATCCGATTTTTCGAATAGGTGTCAAAACGAAAAAGGGCACAGGTAAGTCCATACCTGTGCTAACTTTTGATTACGCGCTTATGCATAACATAAAAGAGAGTTTTGGCTTGGACGATATGAAATTGTATAGTTGTGTTGCGATTTAACAATTGGTGTGTTCATCATCGTCATGGCCTCCTTTTCTTTTTACATTATTTAGTGTCCCTTAATATTAGTTGAATGGATTATAACTGTCAATATATTTTGAAAATATTTTATATTCAGTCTCGTGTTTACTCTTCCAAAGCTATTTTTTGTAAACAGATTAGTCCTTCCTTTAAATCCTCTTCATTAGCGTAAGCATAGGAAAGTCGAATATGGAAGGCATCTTTTGGTTCGTAAATATAGCCTGGATTAATAAGTACCTTTTGTTTTAGTAATTTATAAAAAAATGCAGAAGTCAGGATTGGTTTGTGGAATTTTAGCCAAATATAGAAGCCTCCCTTAGATTTTTCCCAACTCGCGATGTTAGTGAAATATTGTGCCAGCAATTTTTCCATATAGAGCGCTCTCTTTTGCAATTCCGATTTTAAATACATTATATGTTCCTCATAAAGGTCGCTTGTAAGCCAATGCGTTACGATTTCCTGTGAAAAAGCACTAGAGCCATAATCCATCTGCATTTTTATGTCAGCGAGTCGTTTAATGACAGGTGTTGGTGCAACAACCCAGCCAATGCGTAAACCTGGACTGAGTGTTTTAGACACACTACCTAAATAAACGACCTGTCCAGAAGTATCAATAGCTTTTAAAGGAGGTGACAGTTTTTCGAAAGCTAGTTCAAAATAAACATCATCTTCAATAATGGGCATATTCGCTGCTAAACACTGTTCATAAAATTGTTCCTTTTTTTGCTGGGGCCATATAGCGCCTGTTGGGTTATGGAGCGTTGGAATAGCATAGAAAATATTTTGACCGCTCATTTTCCTTTGTATGACCATTTGATTGTTATTTGATGAAATGCTATGTAAATTCATGCCATACGATTGAAACGGGTGGACGGAATTTAGGTAAGAATATTTTTCTTGTAAAACTGTTGAGCCTGGTTCAAGTAAGCCGACAGCAATTAATTGCAATGCTTGTAAACCCCCAGAAACGATACATATATTGTCTACTGTCGTTTCGATATTTCGCTTTTTTAAATAGTGAACGAGTGCTTGACGAAGTGCTAAACTTCCTTGAGGTGAAGAATAGCCAATTGCTTTACCATCTAATTTTAAATGTTGTAATGATTGTTGAATTTTCTTAGTGGGTAAAAGGCTAGGAGAAAGCTCTCCGGTACTTAGGCGAATAATGGACTCGTCTTGCTCAAATTCATTGATTAGCTGGATTGTTTGGTAATTTGATTTATGAATGCTTGTTTCGATATATCTTTGCCAATTGGGCTGTTTTTGTTTAACAAGAATATTCCATGAATCATTTGAAACAAAGGTGCTCGAACCGACTTTAGAACATAAAATACCATCTGCTTTTAATTCCTCGATTGCTTCTTGTAAGGTACTACGATTCACACCTAGTGATAAAGCTAGTTGGCGTTGCGCAGGCAATTTTGTTCCATTTGGCCAATGCCCATTTAAAATTTGTTCGGTCATCCAATGTACAATTTGATTCACTAAACTAATAGATAATGCTCTGTTAGGTTTCCAATTCATAAGTAAGGCAACTCCTTCTACTTCCGCCAGAGGCTTTAGCTCAACAAGACGTTGATTACAAAAGCGTTGTCACACGATGTGATGATTTTAGCCTTTGTTCCTCTATTCAGCTTCTCTGCTGAATTAAGTTAAATTGGGTGGATAAAAAACCAACCAATTGGACCTGTTTTTTTAGTTATAACATAAGTAACATTGTTTCGTAGAGAGGTGAATATTTTTGGAACCATTATTTCATGGAGTTATTTTGGCGTTTGGATTAATTTTGCCGTTAGGTGTACAAAATGTGTTCGTTTTTACGCAAGGTGTGATGCAACCAACACTTTTACGTGCATTACCGGCAGCAATTACGGCGGCGATTAGTGATACGCTTTTAATCGTATTAGCGAGTTTAGGTGTATCATTAATTGTGCTGCAGTTTGAGTGGTTACGACTTATTTTATTAATTGGGGGCATTTTATTTTTAAGCTACATAGGATTTGTTATTTGGCGTTCTGATGCAGCCAAGATGGAAGATCAGCAGGCGATGCCGATGAAAAAACAAGTGCTATTTGCATTGTCTGTATCATTATTAAATCCACATGCATTACTAGATACAATCGGTGTAATCGGTACGAATGCGGTGAAATATAGTGGCACTGAGCAATGGCAATTTATTTTGGCTTGTGTGTTCGTTTCGTGGTTATGGTTTTTAGGTTTAATGTCCGCAGGGGCGCTGCTAAAAAAGATGAAAATTTCTCCGACTGTTTTTACCTTATTCAATAAAATTTCTGCGCTATTTATTTGGGGAACAGCAATTTATCTATTAAGTAGCTTATTTTAATTGTATACGTATTTGAAAAATTAGGATAAATTCGCTATGGTTAAAAAGTAGAAAGTAAAAAATAAAAGGAGCTGAACAGCATGAAAAAGCTAGTAATGTTAATGGTCTTAATGTTGGTATTGGCGGCTTGCGGAACGGAAATTTCAAAGCCAAAAGATAACACACAAGGAAGTGCTAAAGACAAAACAATCGTATTATACAAATCGGATGCCAATGCCGAATTTACGATGCCGTTTGAAGAAAAATATCCAAATAAAGATGAGGATTTAGTGAAATTTATATTTGCAAAAGTGAATGAGCATGATGTAGCGCTTATTGATTATAAATTTGAACAAGATAATAAAAGTTTAGTATTGAATTTAGGCGATGATGTTTATACAATCCAAGGCTCAGCAGGGGCGGCGATGTTTGTAGAAACATTAGTAAAATCATATTTTGAAAACTTCCCAGAATTACAGGAAGTTACGTTTATTCATAAAGGCTCTTACGAATCGATTTTAGATCACATGATGATTGGTGAACCATACAGTCGCGAAAACTTCAAAATGGACTAAGGAGACAAACGAAATGAACCAACTTTGGACAAATGGCGTCATTTATACAATGGAAAATGAATTTTCAACAGTTGAGGCTGTCCTTGTAGAAGAAGGGGAAATTCGAGCTGTTGGAACGTTTGAAACTTTGAAAAATCAAGCAGATGAAATCATTGATTTACAAGGGGCAACGATGTATCCAGGTTTTGTGGATAGCCATTTGCATATGATTGGTCACGGAGAAAAGTTACAGCGTCTAGATTTAACGCATGCAACATCTGCTGAGCAAATACTAGCACTTGTAAGTCAAGCTGCCGCAACATTAGAAGCAGGACAATGGCTATTTGGAGAAGGTTGGAATGAAAATAACTTTCAGGATGGGCGTATTCCTACAAAAGAAGAGCTGAATCGAATTTCAGGAGCACCTATACTGTTGACGCGTGCTTGTCATCATGTTGTGCTAGCAAATTCAGCTGCTCTAGCAACAGGTCATATAACAGCGCAAACAGTGGACCCGCCTGGTGGGAAAATTGGTCGTCATGCAGATGGTCAGTTAAATGGTTTACTGTATGAACTTGCGATTAATTTAGTAACGGATGAAATTCCAAAAGAAGGAGAAGCGTATATTAACTCCTTGGAAACAGCATTGAATCAAGCGGTAGAAAATATGCTTTCTTACGGATTAACGGGAGGTCATACGGAGGAAATGAGTTATTTTGGTGCCTATACAAACCCATTAACTGCATATGAGCGCGTCATAGGAAATAGGCAAAACTTCCGTGTACATCTACTCCGTCACCATAATGTGTTCCAGGAAATGATGGATGCGCATGTAGGTGATCAACAACCCTTTTTAGAACTAGGGGCGATGAAAATTTATGCAGATGGTTCTTTTGGAGGTTCGACAGCGGCATTACTAGCACCGTATGCAAATGATGAAAGTAATAAAGGAATGCTCATTCATACGGAAGAACAAATGGAGCGGCTAATAAAGCTAGCTCGAGAACATCAGGAAGCTGTTGCGATTCATATAATTGGTGATGCGAGTATGGAGCAAGTTCTTACGTTGCTAGAAAAGCATCCAGTATTTCCTGGGAAACGTGATCGACTCATTCATTGTTGTTTAGTAACGGCCGATCAAATCGAAAGAATGAAGAGGTTACCGGTTATTTTAGACTTACAACCGGCATTTGTCCCTTCAGATTTCCCGTGGGTGGCAGAAAGAATCGGTCCAAATCGTAAATCTTTAGCTTACGCGTGGAAAACATTTATAGATGAAGGACTCATGTGTGCAGCAGGAACCGATGCGCCGATTGAAGCGATCAGTCCACTGGAAACGATTTATGCTGCGGTAGAGCGTAAAAAAATGGGTGACACTCATAATGGCTATATACCGGAAGAAAAAGTAACGCGATTTGAAGCAGTGAAAATGTATACAGTTGGCAGTGCGCAAGCGATTTGCAAGGAACACAAGCGCGGTATGATTAAAGTAGGATATGATGCAGATTTCACCATTTTTGATCGGGACTTATTTGCAGGTACGACAGAACATATGCGGAAAGCCCAAGCATTAAAAACGGTAGTAGCAGGTAAAATCGTATTTAATAAAAATGAATAAAAAAGCAAACACAACTTCGATTTATTTTCCACGAGTTGTGTTTTTTTATTGAATCTAAAAAACTTTGTAAGTTATCTAAATATAATATTGTAATAATAGGGTGAAATAGGTAAAATATAAAAAACTGAAAATTCAGTTTTACGAAGGGGGATTCAAAAAATGAAGCTAAACCGTATAAGTATACTAGTCTTTATGTTTGCATTCGTTTTAATGTTAGCTGCATGTAGCGGTGATAGTGACGACGCAACTACAGGTGAAAAGCCTGATTCAAGTGTCCAAACCGATACAAATGTTGATGAACCTGTTGAATCAGGCGGCGAGTTAATTTTTGAAGTACTATCAGAAGCAATTGAGCTAGATCCTCATGGTTCAAATGATATACCATCATCCAATGTTCAACGCAATATTTTTGAAACACTTGTTACTCGTAATTTTGAAACAGGTGATATTGAGCCATTATTAGCGGAATCTTGGGAGTATATTGATGAATTAACATTACAATTAAAGCTTCGTCAAGGTGTAAAATTCCATGATGGGACAGACTTTAATGCAGCGGCAGTAAAGGCGAATTTAGATCGTATGATTGATCCAAAAATTGCATCGCCACGTTTTTCAAACTTTGAACCGATTACAGAAACTGTAGTTATAGATGATTATACAGTGCAAATTAAAACAGAAAAGCCATATGGTCCATTATTATTCACATTAACACACCCAGGTGGAAATATAATGAGCCCAGCAGTTATTGAAGAAGACTACAAGCGTATGGAAATTGGCGAGGAAGCTCGTGCATACGGCAATGAAAATCCAATCGGAACAGGTTTCGTGAAATTAGATAAATGGATTCCAGGGCAAGAAATTCGATTAGTGAAAAATACAGAATATTGGGGTGACCAAGTAGCTTATGATTCACTAGTATTCAAAACGGTACCTGAAAGTCAAACACGTGCGGCAGATTTAGAAGCAGGCTATGCCCATATTATTGACCCAGTACAACCAACAGAAGTACCGCTTGTAGAAGGTTTTGCAAATATGATTAAACAGCCATCTGTATCGATTTCATATGTAGGTTTTAATACAGAAAAGGCACCATATGATAATGCAAAGGTTCGTCAAGCGATTTCAAAAGCATTAGATCGTAAAGTAATTATTGAAGGCGTTTATGATGGATTTGGTGTAGAAGCATTTGGTCCACTATCTCCAATGGTATGGGGCTATACAGAAGATGTGACACACCAAGATACAAATATCGAAGAAGCGAAAAAGCTATTAGAAGAAGCAGGATTTAAAGATGGTTTCAAAACAACAATTTGGACAAATGACAATCCACAACGTCAACAAATTGCAATCATTTTACAAGAAACTTTAAAGCAACTAAAAATTGATGTTTCAATTGAAGTTATGGAATGGGGCGCATATTTAGAAAAAACATCTAAAGGCGATCATGACATGTTTATCCTTGGGTGGGCACCGTCAACTGGGGATGCAGATGGCGCGATTTATCCATTATTCCATTCATCGGATATTGGAAATAATAACCGTACGCGTTACTCAAATCCTGAGCTAGATAAGCTATTAGAGGCAGGGCGTGTGGAAACAGATGAAACAAAACGTGCAGCGATTTATAAAGATGCACAAGAGCTTATTAATGTGGAAGCACCAGCAGCATTTATTCACCACCAAGCATATTTAACAGGCTATAGTAAAAATGTTACAAGCTTAACTGTGGATGCTACGGGAATATATCAGTTGCATAAAGTGAAAATTACAAAATAATAGTATCATACTAAATGCTATCTTGATTTCGATCAAAGATAGCATTTTTTTGCAAAACTCCTTGGCCAATTTTGTATACTGAAGGGAGATGAAAGGAACTGATTTGATGCAGCACATTGAAAATATATTACCGCCTATTGTAAATCAGCGGACGAAAATCCTGATTGTTGGCTCCATGCCAAGCAGGCAGTCCTTAGAAAAACAACAGTATTATGGCAATCCACGCAATCATTTTTGGCCAATACTTGAGCAAATTTTAAATGTAGTCATTCCTGAAGATTATGAACAGCGCATTCAATTGCTTCTTACACATCACATAGGTTTGTGGGATTCGATTCAAAGCTGTGAACGGAAAGGGAGTTTAGATGCTACGATAATAAACGAAATACCGAACAATTTTGAACAGCTATTTTCACAGTATCCGCAAATCGAACTGGTCTTATTTAACGGTGGCAAATCTTTTGATGTTTTTAGAAAACGTGTAGGGCTTGCGACTTTAAATGGACGTGCGCATGAAAAAATGCCATCAACAAGTCCGATACCAGGGAAGAATATTAAAACATTCGAGCAAAAAGTAATGCTATGGAAGATCATGGAGCCTTATTTATAGCGAAAAAAATTTAATTTCGTTATCATTAAAATATTCAACTTGATTCAGCAAATGTATTTGTACCGAAAGCGAAGCGACAGGTACAGAAGTCCCCTATTTCTATAAGTGGGGGATGAATGCCAAAAAGGCAATTCTACTTGCGTGGGGTTTCAAATTCCGGCTGAATCAAGTTAAGCCCCGGCGGATGTCACAGATTTTTTAGGGGATTTTTTCGAGCAAGCTCGAAAAAATCTGGACGCAATTACGCCGAGGCGTAATTGATTATTGAGGGGGATGATTGATTTGTATCGTAACACAGAAGATTTTATTGCAGAATGGAACGGTTCAGCAAAAGGCACTTTAAAGGTAATGCAAGCAATTCCAAATGACAAAATGGATGTTGCTATTGTGGATGGGCATAACTCACTTGGTTGGCTATCATGGCATTTAGTAGGGGTAGCAGGCGCATTCGGTCATTTTGCAGGTCTCCAAATTCCAGCACCAGGGCCAGATATGAAGCAACCTGAGACGATGGCTGAGATTATCGAGGCTTATGAAAAAGTTATCGAAGCTTACAAAACTGAGGTTAGCACATTAACTGAAGAGCAACTTTTAGAAGAAGTTGCAGCGTTTGGTGGGATGATGAAACGTGGACAACTATTGCGTGTATTAATTGATCACCAAACACATCATCGTGGACAAATGACGGTGCTACTTCGCCAAGCAGGATTAAAAGTACCACCAGTTATGGGACCAACTCAAGAAATGTAATAATTAGTGAAAAACTCCAAGCTGAAGTGGCTCGGAGTTTTTTCTATAGAAATCAGTGTAGCATGTATTAGATTAGGCTAAAAAATAGTCATACGCATTTTTTAGAAGGAGCGTTACAGTAACGACGATAAACAGAATACGTACATAGCCGCCTCCTCGTCGAATTGCAAATTGTGAACCAACAATGGCTCCCACAATTTGTGCTGCTCCCATAATTAAGCCAACAGCATAATCAATTTGTCCGAGGCTAATAAACATTAAAAGTGCACCGATATTACTGCCGAAATTTAATAGTTTGGCATTTCCAGCAGCTTTTAGGAAATCATAGCCTACGATTAAAAAGGCGAAAATTAAAAATGTACCTGTGCCTGCACCTAAAAACCCATCATAAAGTCCAATGAGGGCAATGACCAATAAAAACGAAATAAACTTTGTTTTAGAAAGTTTTTTAACAGCTGAAATAGTACCCCAATCTTTCTTAAATATAGTAAACACCGCAACGGCTGCGAGCATAAATAACATGAGTGGCTTGAGTAAATTTGGATCAAGTAAATGAACGATCCAAGCCCCAAGCATTGCCCCGAAAAAAGTAAGTGGAAAAAACTTAATGACGGATTTAATGTCGAGTTTTCCAGAGCGATAAAATGAAATCGTACTTGTTAAAGAGCCCATTGTGCCAGCCAGCTTGTTTGTTGCAACCGCGGTAGAAGGACTCATGCCTGTGAACAGCAGTGCGGGTAAAGTAATAAGTCCGCCGCCACCAACAACCGAATCAATAAATGCAGCAAGAAAGCCAAAGCAAATTAAAATAATGATGAGCTGTGGGTCCAATTCAACCCCCATATGTACACCCTTCTTTCTATATAACCGATTGTGCCTAAGTACAATTAATATTATGCTAAAATAAAATAATAGCGATAATATATGTAAAGACATAGAAATGCTATCGGAATTTTAGGATAAAGTAAATAAAAATAGTGAATTTTTTGAAATAAAATAGATTGGAAATGGAGAAATAAAATGAAACAATATCAATTTTTATTATTTGATTTAGATGATACATTGCTCGACTTTAAAGCAGCGGAACAGCTCGCGTTACCGAAACTGTTTAAAGCTCAGCAATTCCCGCTGACAGAGGAAGTTTACCAAGTGTATAAAGAGATTAATAAAGGGCTTTGGCATGCACTAGAACAGGGTGAAATTACGCAGCAAGAATTAATGGCAACACGCTTTGCCAAAACATTTGAGGCATTAGGAAAAAAGGTAGATGGCCGTGCGCTAGATGCAGAATTCCGAGGTTACTTAGCAGAAAGCAAAGTATTTGTTGAAGGTGCATTTGAATTAATTCAATCACTTGCCCCAAATTATGAGTTGTATGTTACATCCAATGGTATTTCAGAAACACAGACAAAGCGCATACAAGTAACAGGGTTAGCTCCGTATTTTAAACATGTGTTTGCCTCTGAGGAAACAGGTTACCAAAAGCCGTTGAAACCTTTCTTTGATTATGTTTTTGAACGCATTCCACAATTTGACCCGGAAAAAACGATGATCATAGGGGATTCTTATAGCGCAGATATTGTCGGTGGGGCAGGGGCAGGTATTGATACATGCTGGTTGAACCCAGAGCGAAAAGAGGCACATGCAATGATTCAACCAACGTATACGATTGATACATTATCACAATTAATCCCAATCTTAGACAGGGCAAAATCTCTACAAAAAATTACGGGAAAACAGTGACTTTTTGATTGCATCCTGGGATTTTAAGGTCAAATGACTGAGAGAATGTAGTCCATAGGAGCATAGTAAAGGATGGAAAACTTTGATAAACTAGTGGGTAACTATGCATATAAGGAGTGGGCACGATGACATTACTTTTTATAATCGTACTTATTGCTATTTTGGGTTACTTTGCGATGAAGATTTACCAACATGATAATACAGTCTTTTATAAGTTAACGGGTTATTCATATTTGGACGTATGGACGAATAAAAAAATACGTACTACACATAAGCTAGTTGGCCAATTGGATGAAATGAAGAGTCCACATAAAATACTAGTAAATGTACAACTTCCTACAAATGAAGCGTTACAATCGATTGATGCGGTGCTCATCCATGAAACGGGTATTTATGTAATCAATATGCTAGAAATGTCTGGATGGATTAACGGGCGTGAGCAAGATAATCAGTGGACGCAGCTGCTACATAAAAATCAATCAAAACTGTTTAATAATCCGGTACATGAAACGGAAAAATTAACATTTGCGTTACAGGGGCAATTACCTGAAGTGAATGATGAAGTATTTAAATCTATTGTTTTGTTTTCAAATGATTGCTCTTTCCAAAATATTGAGCTATTTTCCGATAATGTAGATGTGATTAAATCTTCGTCAATTAAAAAGTGGACGCAGAATTTACAACAACAGTGTTTAAGTGAAACGGATATTCAAACAATTTATTCCGCTTTAGAAGGTATGAGGCAAGTGAAAAACAGTGTATCAGAAGTGAAAAATACCGTTCTCTCTTCAAATTAACATTAAGTGTAGCCAAGTAGATGATAAAAAATCTACTTGGCTTTTTTTGTAGGTAAAAGCAGTGCATAAGGGATTTGCATAAAAATGCGATATAGTTTATTTATCCCATCACTACATGTTTTATAGGGTGACTTAAATCCGTATTATAACTAGGTTTTTGGTAGGTATGTAAAATATGAAATTACATAAAGTGAATAAAAATTAAATATTCTGTTTATTTTATAGCGAATCATTGGTAGACTATGTTTATATTTACAATAATAAATGATGAAGGAGAGAATGAGGATGAAAAGGAAATTCAAAAATAGTTTGCTCGTACTTTTTGCATCCGTTTTCGCACTAGTGTTAGTGGCATGTAGTGATGATTCAACGGAAAAACCAGCAAATGGTGATAAATCAACAGATGATTCAACAACAGCAGTAGGGGCGGCAGATGGCGGAGATTTAGTATTTGCAACATTATCTGATGCGGCTAACTTAGATCCACACACTTCTACGGACGTTCCATCAGCTTCGGTACTTGCTAATCTTACAGAAGGATTAGTAAAGAAAGATAAAGATGGAGAACTTGTAGGGAGTTTAGCGAAAAGTTGGACAGCTGTGGATGATGTAACATGGGAATTTGTTTTGAATGAAGGGATTAAGTTCCATGATGGAACAGATTTTAATGCCGCAGCAGTAAAGAAAAACTTTGATCGAATTTTAGATCCTGTAGTAGCAACGCCTCGTGCATTTTTACTTGAATCTGTTAAAGAAGTTGAAGTAGTAAGTGATTATGTTTTACGTCTTCATACGCACTATCCATTCGCGCCATTATTAAATCATTTAAGTCACCCAGTAGCTGTTATTATTTCACCTGCACAAATTGATGCAGATTATGAAAAATTAAAGGCTGGAGAGGTAGCCGGACAGTTAATTAATGAGGAAGGTCCAATTGGTACAGGCTTCATGAAATTTGTTTCGTGGACACCTGGAACAGAAGTAAAACTGGAGAACAATCGAGATTACTGGAGTCAAAAGGCAATTTTAGATACGGTGACATTTAAAGTGATTCCAGAAAGTGCAACACGTGCGGCTGAACTTGAAGCGGGCTATGCACATGTTATTGAGCCTGTACAACCAAATGAAATAAGTTTAATTGAAGGTACGACAAATACAATTGATATAACACCAGGTTCTTCATTATCTTACATTGGCTTTAATATGAATAAAAAACCATTTGATGATGTACGTGTACGCCAAGCAATTTCAATGTTAGTAGATCAAAAATCAATTATTGACGGGATCTATGAAGGAATTGGTGATCCTGCAAAGGGACCATTAGCACCGAGTGTATTTGGTTATGATGATACGATTACACCTTTAACGTATGATGTAGAAAAAGCAAAGGCATTATTAGCTGAAGCTGGATTTGAAGAAGGATTCACGACGACGATTTGGACAAATGATAACCCACAACGTCAAAATATCGCGATTATGTTGCAAGAGGCGCTAAAACAAGTAAATATTACAGCAAATATTGAAGTGGTAGAATGGGGAGCATACTTAGCTAAAACGGCTGCTGGTGAGCATGATATGTACATTTTAGGCTTATCCAACCCAGTTGGAGATGCGGACTACTTCTTGACGCAATTATTCCATTCGAAAAGTCACGGAGAAGCTGGAAACCGTATGTTCTACACGAGTGCAACGACAGATAAACTTTTAGATGAAGCACGTGAAGAAATTGATACGACAAAACGTTTAGCTTTATATAAACAAATTCAAGAAATATTAATTGAAGATGCGCCAATGATTTATATTCATCACCAAGCCTATATTTCTGGCGTAAGCGATCAAATTGAAGGCTACTGGATCAATGACTCTGGTCACCATAAGTTCCAAGATGTAAAATTCGTAAAATAAACTTTTGAACAGTCTCTTTTTGGGGGCTGTTCTTTTCATTTTGGAATAAAGGAAATACCGCGATATATGTAGAATAAAAGTAAGGGAATAAAAAACTCTTGGGGAGGTTTTTTTTATGAGATTGCAAGATAAAGTTGCGGTTGTAACAGGTGCTGCGTCAGGTATGGGAAAAGCGATTGCCATTCTATTTGCGAAAGAGGGAGCGAAAGTCGTTGTATCCGATTTAACACTTGAAGGAGCAGGCAATACAGTTGCTGAAATTACCGCTTTAGGTGGAGTGGCAACAGCTGTAACTGCCAATGTAGCAGTAGAGGCGGATATTCATAAACTAATAAAAGCCGCACAAAACAGCTATGGGACACTTGATATTTTAGTGAATAATGCTGGTATTATGGATGACTTTTCTCCAGTTGGTGATGTGAAAGATGCGTTATGGGATCGCGTTTTTGATGTGAATGTAAAAGGTGTCATGCGTGCTACTCGTCAAGCGATGCCAATCTTTCTTGAAAAAGGAAATGGGACGATTATTAATATTGCCTCAGTTGGGGGTTTATATGGGTCTCGTGCTGGTGCAGCTTATACCGCGGCTAAACATGCGGTTGTTGGATTAACGAAAAATACAGCTTTCCAATATGCAACGCAAGGGATTAAATGTAATGCAATTGCCCCAGGTGGCGTAAATACAAATATTAGTGCAAGCCTTCAAAATCCAAATGAGCATGGTATTGCCCGAGCTATGGCAGGTGCTGACTTTAATCCGAGAAATGGCGAGCCAGAAGATATTGCCCGTGTTGCGCTATTTTTAGCATCAGCGGATTCTGACTTTGTAAACGGCGTTGTCATTACAGCCGATGCTGGGTGGACAGCTTACTAAAAATTAACTATAGATCGTTTTGTAAAGATAAATTTATAAATGAAGAATGCCATTTTGATGCAAAATCAAGATGGCATTTTTCAATTTTAGGAAATTCAAAAAACTACAAATTTCTTCATAAATCTATCAACTTTTCACGCTCTTCATCCGTCTAATAGGTAATACATATTTGGAGGGCAACGATGAAAAAACAGATTTGGAAACTGATTGCGACACTCGGATTAATCGCTGTAATATTTTTGCAGTTTAATATAAAAGTAAGTCCACAAACTCAAGAAGGTTCATACAGTTTAACGCATCCTAGCTTAACTCAACAGCTTGCGTATGTTGCATTTTTACAAACTATAAAGGATGATACCGGAAATTCTATGGATGTGGAAAAGATGACAATCCGTCAAAGTGAATTGGCGTGTATGCCTCTTTATAAACTAAAAAAAATATGTGAACCGGCTGATTTTACTGACCAAGAGGAAAAGGAAGAACCACAAAAAAAGCCAACTGTGGATGCTATTAAAAAGAAAAAAGTTGCGCTTACATTTGATGATGGACCCCATCCGAAAGTGACTGAGCGAATATTAGCAGTGCTTCGTCAATACGATATACCGGCTACTTTTTTTGTGATTGGACAAAACGTCGAAAAATACCCACAAATCGTCCAACAAGCAGCGGATGAAGGGCATGAAATTGCGAATCATTCATGGAGTCATAGGAACTTAACGAAAATCCCGAACGACCAAGTACTAGTTGAACTTAATCAAACAAATGAAGCAATTTATAAAGCAACTGGAAAGTATCCGAGCATGTATCGTCCACCGTACGGAGCGACCAATGCAAATGTACGTAGCCTAACATCAATGGAAACCGTTATGTGGAATGTAGATACACTGGATTGGAAGCATCGGACACCAGAAAAAACACTTGCTTATGTAAAAGAACAAGTAAAAGATAATGGCATAATATTAATGCATGATATACATAGTGAAACGGCGGACGCTTTAGAAGCAGTCATAAACTATTTAATCGAACAAAACTATGAATTTGTAACAGCAAGTGAATTACTAGAGTAGCGAACTTAATCAAATGCCCATCACTTACCGTCCTACCAAGGGGAAGAGTGAGGGCTTTTTTAGTTATGTTGAGTAAGGGCTATAAAAAAGCAAAATCATTCGTTAGATTTTTGGTAATGTCTTAGATTATGGTACGATAAAATGGAACAAGTATGAAGGAGAATCCATCATGGGTCTATTATCAAAACGAGCATTAACAATTCAACAAATTAACGAACAAATTCAATTATTTTCTTGTCCGATTTGTAAACAACAAATGGCGATGAGTGAAGGCGGGAAAATGAGCTGTCCAAACAATCATTCATTTGATGTGGCAAAGCAAGGGTATATTAACTTATTGCATCGTCCAGTCAATTCCATGTATGGCAAGGCACTTTTTGAATCGCGTCATGCGGTCATTGAAAGTGGATTATATGACAAGGTGCAACAAGCTCTTGCTAAAGAAATTACAGCAACTATGCCAATTATTTTGGATACGGGGTGTGGGGAAGGCTCCCACTTGCACCGGATTTGTCAGCAACTTGAACAGGCAACAGGTGTCGGTATTGATATTGCTAAAGAAGGCATTATGGCAGCAGGGAAATACTATTCAGATGAAATATGGTGTGTTGGTGATTTAGCGAATAGTCCGTATAACGCCCAGTCGTTTGATGCGATTTTAAACATCCTTTCACCCGCAAATTATGAGGAGTTTAAACGGCTTTTAAAACCAGGTGGTAAAGTGCTGAAAATAGTCCCACAGGAAAATTACTTGAAGGAATTGCGTATCCAAGCTTTTGCAGATTCTACGAAGGAAAGCTATTCTAATGAACAAACGGTAGCCCGCTTTAAAGAGAGCTTTGCAAATACAGTTATTAAAAGAATTACGTATACGCTCCCTTTAGATGAAGAACTTGTACCGAAATTGCTTGAAATGACACCAATGGGCTGGCATATTGAACAGAAAGAGAATATTCAACTACATGAAATTACGATTGATTTCGACTTATTAATTGGCATGGGGGAATAGACGATGAAAAAAATTTTAGTACTCGGTGGCACACGATTTTTTGGTAAGAAATTAGTGGAACAATTATTAAAACAAAATCATCAAGTAACAATTGTGACAAGAGGTGTTACTGGAAATCCTTTTGGTGATCAAGTCGAGCATCTGCAAGTAGATCGTCAAGATGAAGCGGCATTCAAAGCGGCTGTTGCAGGTCGAAACTTTGATGTCGTGTACGATAATATTTGTTATTCACCGAATGAAGCGAAGGCATTTTGTGAAATATTCAATGGTTCAATTGGCAAACTCGTATTTACATCAACACTTTCAACGTATGAAGCAAATGGTAAGCCGCATACTGAAACGGACTTTGACCCGTACCACTATGATATCGTGATGGGAGATGCAGCAGACTTTACTTACGGGGAAGGTAAGCGATTAGCAGAGGCTGTTTTTTATAAACATGCAAAATTCCCTGTTGTAGCGGTACGTTTCCCAATTGTCATGGGGGAAGATGATTATACGAGACGTTTACATTTCCATATTGAGCGTATCGTTAATAACGAACCAATTGGCTTTGTAAATATGGATGCTGAAATGTCATTTATTCAAGCGTCAGAAGCATCGGAGTTTTTAGCTTGGGTTGGATTACATGATGTAGAAGGACCAATTAATGCAACAGCAAATGGAATCATTTCTTTAAAACAATTAATCGAACTCGTTGAAGAAAAAGCAGGGGAACGTGCGAAAATAGCATTGCTTGGAACCGATGAAATTCGTTCTCCATATGCAATTCCAGCATCATGGTATATGACAACGGAAAAAGCACAGCAAGCCGGTTTCACATTTAGCGAGTTAAACGATTGGCTCCCTAATTTAGTAGAAGAGATTGTAGAGAAGACTTCAAAAAAGTAGGTATTGGATTAAAGGGTATTTTTCGCATACAATAGTAGAAGAATAAAGATAAGGTAGGATTCGAACGTGTATAAATTTATTGCAAATATTGTCAAAGCAATTTTAAGTGTCAACGGAGCAAAAGCTAAAGTTTACGGCCTTGAAAATGTGCCAAAAGAAGGCGGATTTGTTATTGCCTGCACACATAACGGCTATATCGACATATTGAATTTAGGGGTGTCAATATTCCCTCGCGAAATTCATTTTATGGCAAAGAAGCAGTTGTTTGAAGTGAATGGATTAGGTTGGCTCATTACAAAGCTTAATGCTTTTCCGGTAGATCGCGATAATCCAGGTCCAAGTGTTATTAAAATACCGCGCCAGTTAATTAAGGACGGTAAAATTGTAGGGATATTCCCGAGTGGCACACGTAGCTCAGAAAATACCGAATTAAAAGCAGGCGCGGTAACGATTGCACAACTTGCAAAAGCACAAATTGTTCCAGCTGCATACATTGGTCCAAAAAATGTGAAGGCTGTCTTTAAGCGTGAAAAGGGCTATCTTGTATACGGGAAACCATTTTCTGTTGAAGGTGGAAAAGAAGGACGAGAAGAGTCAATCCGTCATTTAGAAGCCGAGCTAGAGCGCTTAACAAATGAATTAAAGGCTAAACATGCATAAGCACTCTCGACTTTGATCTGACCCAAGAAAGTTAGACATATTTAGTTAAGCAGCTTCTAAGACCTGAGTTCGGTATTCCACCGGGCTTAGGTCTTTTAATTTTTCCTTCATTCGTTTGTTGTTGTAATAGTAAATATAGTCTTGGAGTTCCTGTTCAAAATGCGCCATGGATTCAAATTTTTGTAGGTACAGGAGTTCAGATTTTAATAAGCCAAAGAAGTTTTCGATGACTGCGTTGTCCAAACAATTGCCCTTACGGGACATACTCTGCGTAATCCCATGTTGTTTTAATGTCCGTTGATACTTTTTCATTTGATAGTGCCAGCCTTGGTCCGAATGAAGAATGACTTGATCACTTGGTTGAAGGCGCACCAATGCTTGTTCTAACATATCATGGACTAGTTTATACACTGGACGTTTCATTACCGTATAGGCAATGATTTCACCATTACATAAATCAAGTACAGGCGATAAATAACGTTTTTCTCCAAATAGATGGAATTCTGTCACGTCTGTTACCCATTTTTTGTTCATTTTCTCCGCTTTAAAATCACGTTGTAATACGTTTGGAGCAATTTTCCCAACGTTTCCTTTATACGAACGATATTTCTTCATACGGACTTCACATTTTATACCAAGAGTATTCATTAAACAGTTAATCGTTTTAGGATCATGATGAAAGCCGTATTTTTTCAGTTCTTTGGCAATTCGACGATAACCATAACGCCCTTTATGTTCATGATAAATGGACTGAATTGCGACTTTCACATCTGCGTATTTATCAACACGATTCAAGCGTTTTTCCCAGTAATAATACGTACTACGTGAAATATCAGCGACTTTGATTAATTCCACTACTTCATAAATTTCCTTTAGTTCATAAATTACTTGCGCTTTGATTTGATTGGTAATTTTTCTTGTATTTGAACTAAAGCATTCAACTTTTTTAAGTACGCATTCTCCATTTCTAATTGTTTAATACGTGCTTCTAATGCCTCTACAGATCCTTCAGCTGGAGTTGGTTTGGCTAATCTTTTTGTTTCTTTTTTCACGGATAGATGCTCCTTTTTCTTAGAAACAAGGGCATCATAACCGCCAATCTCAAACTTCTTTCTCCAATTTCGTATCATACCAGGAGATGAGATATTAAATCGAGCAGCTGCGTCAATCGAAGATGTACCTGTTTCATTCATATAATTGAGTACATCCATTTTATATTCAGCTGAGTATTTTGTATAGGATTTTAAAAATGCCTCTACACCATTTTCTTCATAAAGACGAACCCAGTCACCGATAACCCGTTTTGTAACACCGTTATCTTTCGCAATTTCATTCATAGATTCATGTCCAAATATATATCGTTGAACTGCTTGGATACGTTGTTCAACACTTACTTTTGCCATTAAAAAAACCCCCGTAAAAGTTAGATTGGTGTCTAACTTTTACGGGGCAGTTCACTTAGAGAGTGTTTTTCTAGTGGGAGAAGTAGATAAATTTGCGCATAGTAATTTATCTTTTTTTGCTCTTTATGTATAATAAAGAGGATAGATAAAATTCTTAACTGTTTTTTAGGAAAACGTTACTTATATATGAAGAAAGAGAGTGAATCCAGTGGGTCGTAAATGGAATAACATTAAAGAAAAAAAAGCGGGTAAAGATGCAGCAGCAAGTCGTATCAATGCAAAATTTGGTCGTGAAATTTATGTAGCAGCAAAATCGGGTGAGCCAAATCCAGAATCAAACCGTGCACTAAAAACGGTATTAGAGCGTGCAAAAACGTATTCTGTACCAAAACATATTATTGAAAAAGCGATTGATAAAGCAAAAGGTGGCGGCGATGAGCAATTTGACGAGCTACGTTATGAAGGCTTTGGTGTGGGCGGTACAATGGTAATCGTTGATGCTTTAACGAATAACGTGAACCGTACAGCTTCTGAAGTACGCGCAGCATTCGGTAAAAACGGAGGAAATATGGGCGTTAGTGGTTCTGCGGCTCATATGTTCCAAGCAACAGCTGTATTTGGGGTAGAAGGTAAATCAGAAGATGAAGTACTAGAAATCTTAATGGAAGCAGACTTAGATGCACGCGATATTATGGATGAAGAAGGCACAATCATTGTTTATACAGAGCCAGACCAATTCCATGCAACACAAGAAGCTTTTAAAGAAGCAGGCGTGGAAGAATTCGCAGTTGCTGAATTAACAATGTTAGCCATGACAGAAGTTGAATTAGCAGGCGATGACTTAGCAAAATTCGAAAAAATGGTCGATGCATTAGAAGAGTTAGAAGATGTACAACGCGTCTATCATAATGCTGATCTAGGCGAATAATAAAATCCCCTTAAAAATCCGGAAGTATAGCAATATACTTCTGGATTTTTTATTGTTCTTGGCAAAATAAAGTTTGCACACAATTTTCCAATAAAATATATGACTCACTGGTAAGATGTGTGACTTTTTAGATAGTTTTGTCTATATAAGTAGGCTATACTAGATTGTGATTTATGAATTATATAGTGGGACAAGGGGTGGGAAGATGCGTAATTTACGTACAATACGCGGGAAATTGTTTCTTTTTTCCTTTTTATTATTTATGATTCCTAGTGTAATTATCGGCTCAAGCAGTTATTTGCAAGCCAAAGACGGGATGGATAATCTAGGGGAAACGATTATTAAAAACAGTGTGGAATCTTCATTACAGTTAATAGAAGCAACAAATAAGCGGGTAGAAGCTGGAGAGTTATCTGTTGAAGAAGCACAAGAAGTAGTATTAGCCACTTTAATAGGGGAAAAAAGTGCAGATGGTAAAAGAGTATTATCGAACCCAAGTAATTTAGGGGAAAATGGTTATATTTATATTTTAGGCCATGATGGTATATTGTTAGGTCACCCATCAAGAGAAGGGGACAGTCTTTGGAATGACCAAGATGGTTCAGGGGAATATTTTATTCGAGAAGTGAAGGCACAAGCAGATGCAGGTGGCGGTTTTACATATTATGATTTTAATCTACCTGGAAAAGAACAGGTAGCACCAAAATTAACATATTCCGTAATGGCACCTCATTGGAACTGGATTGTCGTTTCAGGAAGTTATTTACAAGACTTTAATGCACCTGCAACGGCATTATTAAAAATTATCTTTTTAACGGTTATTGGTTCGATGATCTTTGCTATTATTGCGACAATTGTATTTTCACGTCATTTAGCATTTCCAATCAATCGATTAGCACGTCAAGTTCGCCAAGTAGCAAAAGGTGATTTGACTGTTGATCTAGAGGATTTAGAGCGCAAAGATGAGGTAGGTATATTAAATGAAGGCTTCAATGAAATGTGCACACAGCTAAAGGAACTTATTGCAAATGTGGAGCATACGATTGTTGATATTCAAGGCACATCTTTGAATTTAACGGCTGTTGCCGAGGAAACGAATGCATACGGAGATGAAATTGTAAGGGCTGTAGGTGAAGTGGCTAAAGGTGCATCGCAGCAGGCAACAGATACAGAGATTACAAATCGAACAATTGTTCAATTCGCAGGGGGAATCGAGCAACTTCATGAGAAAAATAAGTCCATGTTAACTTCTTCCGAACAAATGCAACAATCAAATGAACGAGGAATCCGTAATTTAGAGCAGTTAAAAGTTCATTCTAATGAATCTTACGAGCTAATTAAGCATATGCAAGTTACTTTTAGTTCGCTTACATCAAAGGTGAAAGAAATTGAAGGAATTGTAGGAACGATTAATGAAATATCTGACCAAACGAATTTACTCGCACTAAATGCATCCATTGAAGCGGCGCGTGCTGGAGAGCATGGGAAAGGCTTCGCGGTCGTTGCAGAAGAAGTTCGAAAGTTGGCAGATCAAACGACGATTGCGACAGATTTAGTCCGAAATACATTGTACGGCATTGAAAATGAGACGCAAATAGTGACGGAAGAAATGGGGAAAACGACTCGAATTGTTTCAGAGCAAAATGAATCAGTATTGCAAACAGAAACATCATTTATAGAAATCGAAAAGGCTGTGCATCATATTAGCGTTGCGATTAGTGAGGTGTCGAAAGGCGTAGAAGAGTTAAATATTTCAAAAGTGATGATTATGGACTCCGTGGAAAGCATAGCATCCATTAGTGAAAAGAATTCAGCAATGGCAGATGAAATGACAGCATCTATTGAAGAACAGCAAAATGCGTTCGCGCTTGTAACGACTTCAGCAAGCGAATTAACAGACGAAATCGCAGGTCTTCAACAATCTATAAAGCGTTTTACCTTGTAAAGGGAGTTTTTACTAATAAATATTTGCAATTATAAATTGGATAATGAATAATAAAAAGTAATTTCGGATTCCGAATAAATTAACGAGGTGAAAAAATGAAGACATTTAAAGACTTTGAGTACACACGTCCAAATTTGGATGAGATGAAAAAAGAATCAGCGGCGTTAATCGAACAGTTTAAAGCAGCATCAACGGTAGAAGATCAAAGTGTCGTAATTGAAAAGCTGAATACGATGCGCAACGGATTTTCCACGATGGCAAATCTCGTTTATATCCGTGCATCCGTTGATACGAACGATGCCTTTTATCAAGCTGAACGTGATTTCTTTGATGAAGTAAGTCCGGAAGCAGATGAGCTAACATTTAACTATTATACAGAGCTTGTAAAATCACCATTTCGCGCACAACTAGAAGAGAAATGGGGCACGCAATTATTTGCATTAGCAGAAAACTTATTAAAAGGCTTCTCACCAGAAGTCATTGAGTTATTGCAAAAGGAAAATAAATTATCTTCTGAATATAGTAAGCTTGTAGCTTCTGCTCAAATTGACTTTGATGGGCAAACATTAACGCTTGCACAGTTAGGACCTTACGGGGAGTCTACAGATCGCAGTGTGCGTAAAGCAGCCCGCGTTGCAAGTGCGGAATTTTTTGAAAACAACAAAGATCAATTTGATTCGATTTATGATCAATTGGTCAAGTTGCGTCATGAAATTGCGACAACGCTAGGTTTTAAAAACTATGTGGAGCTAGGCTATGTGAATATGGACCGTATTGATTATGATGCAAAGATGGTAGCCAATTTCCGTGAGCAAGTGCGTCAATTTATTGTACCAATTGCAACGAAGTTATATGAGCGTCAAGCAGAGCGTATTGGGGTAGATGACTTTAAGTTTTATGATGAAGGCTTATCATTTTTAACAGGAAATGCTACGCCTCAAGGGGATGCCGATTGGATCGTAGCGAACGGTAAAAAGATGTATGAGGAACTTTCGCATGAAACAGGAGAATTTTTCAACTTTATGATTGATCATGACTTGATGGATTTAGTTGCGCAAAAAGGAAAAGAAGGTGGCGGCTATTGTACATTTATTGAGGACTATAAAGCACCTTTCATTTTCTCAAACTTCAACGGGACATCAGGAGACATCGACGTTTTAACACATGAAGCGGGTCATGCTTTCCAAGTGTATTCAAGTCGTGATATTGGCATTCCAGAATATTTATGGCCAACGTATGAGTCTTGTGAAATTCATTCGATGAGTATGGAATTTTTCACGTGGCCATGGATGGAATTATTTTTTGAACATCAAACAGAAAAATATAAATTTGATCATTTAAGCAGTGGTTTATTATTTTTACCGTACGGGGTCGCGGTGGATGAATTCCAACATATTGTGTATGAACATCCAGAAATGACACCAGCAGAGCGTAACGGAGCATGGAAAGAAATCGAAAAAAAATATTTACCACATCGCGATTATGATGGTCATGAATATTTAGAAACAGGTGCTATTTGGCAACGTCAGCAACATATTTATGGTAGCCCATTCTATTATATTGATTACACATTAGCGCAAATTTGTGCCTTCCAATTTTGGAAACGTTCACGTGAAGATTTTGATGCTGCATGGAAAGATTACGCGAACTTATGCCGCTTAGGTGGTTCACAATCATTTACAGGTCTTGTGCGTGAAGCGGGCTTAATTTCTCCATTTGAAGATGGCTGTGTGCAATCAGTTATTGAAACAATTGAGGATTATTTAAATTCGGTAGACGATAAAAAATTATAAAATTGCAAAATCCGTTCAAATAAATTGAGCGGATTTTTGTAATTCACCCCATTTTGTGGCATTCTAAGACATAACTAAGAAGAAATTATTGAAAGGAAGAAAGTGAAATTATGACAAGAAAATTATGGTTCCAAGTCGGCATAGGGATAGTCATTCTATTATTAATTATAAAATACTTTATTGAAATCCATGCCATTTTCAATCCAATTGTCATTATATTTAAGACAATTCTAATTCCAGTATTGCTCGGTGGTGTACTTTACTATGTGATGGAGCCATTACAAAGATTGTTAGAGAAGAAAGGAATGCCGAGATGGGGGAGTTTAACGACGATTGTTCTCATCTTGATCGGTGCAGTAACAGGGCTATTACTACTTGTTGGCTCACCAGTTGCGAACCAAGTAAATAAACTTGTAGCGAATGCCCCAACAATTGCTTATCAAATTGAAGAGGCAATTAACTTTGTGCTAGTAAACTGGCAAAATTGGGGGGACTTACCACCTCAAGTTGAGGAGTTTGTCGCAACGATAACGAGCTCCATTCAAAATATTGCTGTTACTAGTAGTAAGTATCTTGTAACGATTGTAAGTGGTGCGGTTTCGGTGACGTTTACATTAATATTAGTGCCGTTCTTCTTTATTTTTATGCTGAAGGATCATGAGAAATTTGCCCCACAAATTTATGATATATTTTCTGGAAAACGTCGTACATGGTTGAAAAAAACAATGGAAGATATTGATACAGTGTTACGTAGCTATGTACAAGGACAAGTGCTCGTTAGTTTTTTACTAGCAATGATGATGTTTATCGGATATTTAATTATTGACTTGGAATATTCAATATTACTCGCGATTTTTTCATTTTTTATGAACATGATACCGTTTATTGGTCCATGGATATCACTTGTACCGGCTGTTATTGTGGCACTCATTCAAGATCCGATGTTAGTTGTATGGGTAGGTGTGATTACATTAATTGCTCAGCAAGTTGAAAGTAATTTGATTACCCCGAATATTATGGGGAAATCATTGGATATTCACCCGTTAACAGTTATTTCTTTAGTGCTGGCTGCGGGGAATATTGCGGGCTTTATCGGGATTTTAGTAGCGATTCCAACGTATGCAGTTATTAAAGTAATCGTACAGAATATTTACCATGAACGAAAAAGTATTAAAGAAGCAGCAACAAAGACTGTCTAAAATAAGAAGCCTATGTCACAGATTTTTAAGGGGAGTTTTTCGAGCTCGCTCGAAAAAATCTGGACTAAAGTTAGCCGAGGCGTAATTGATTTATGGCGAACGTGTTATACTTAATAATTAAGAATGCAAAATTAAAGGAGCAAATAATGCTAACATTTGAACAAAAGCAAGCCATCATCGAAACATTTCCAACGCTAACGAAAAAGGAAATTTCGTTAAAGCGTTTAAATTATCATTTTGAAGAAACTTTATATGAAAAATCTATAGTGGTAGAAAAGCTCCATCCAAACGGCAATGGTTTTGTCTTTGTCGGAGATTTGGTGAAATACGAAAAAGAAGCTAGTGACAAAGGGCTTGTGAACATTCGTGATTACAGTGAGGCGGCATTACGCGAAATCGTGGCGGATGCGATTGACTATTTATCAGAGGAAATTGATGATTCACCAATTATTGAAATTTGGGCTTCTCGTGAAGGAACCGAGCTGGAGCTAGAATTTAATAATCGTTCATGGAATATTTATCATCAGCGCAATTTGGAAGAATCATTTGGTACGCGTGAAGATGCGGTAGCTTATTTACGCGAAGAGGGATTCCGAGCTGTAAAATAATAAAGTGAGGGAAAACGTATGGCACAAGTAGGAACATCAAAAGAAATTTCCGGTAAAAAGATGGGATTCATCGTGATCGGGACAATTATTGCAGCAACCATTGCGATTGTGATAGCCATTCAAGCTTTTTATATGACATGGGATCCAAAGCAAAAAAAAGACCAGCAAAATGATGAAACAAACGAGCCAAGCTATACAAAGTCAGCCATGCACCAATATGAGCAACTATTGAAAATTAGTTAACAAAAAAGGTAGAAATGTTGTCAAAAATCAACGTTTCTACCTTTTTCATTATTTATTTTTCGTAAATGGAAGCCACCAGTTCCAATCACCAAGTAATTTCATAAAGCTTGGTACGAGCATGAGGCGGATAATGGATGCATCAATTGCGACGGCAATGGCAATCCCGACCCCAATTTGCTTAACAGGCATCACATCAGTAAAGGCAAATGCGCCTGTAATCACAATCATAATTAATGCAGCAGACGTAATGATTTTACTTGTCGAAACAAGCCCGTCTACTGTCGCTTTTGTATTGCTTGAGCCTTTTAAATACTCCTCTTGTATACGTGAAATTAAGAATACTTCATAGTCCATGCTCAGTCCAAATACGAGACAAAATACAATGACTGGGATGATAAGTACAATCGTTCCTTCTGCTAAGTCGAAATGACCGTATTGGAAAATGTATACGAGCAGCCCGAATGTCGAGCCAAGTCCAATAATATTCATAATAATGGCCTTCAATGGAATTAAAATGGAACGGAAAGCAAACATTAAAATGATAAACGTAGAAATAATAATAATCGTTAAAGCAAGAACGATTTTATCAGAAATTTCATCAAATATTTCTTGACTGAACTTCGAATGCCCTGCGATTCCAAGTTCCACGCCAACATCCTTTTTTGACCAATCACGGACAAATTGCTGCGCTTCTGAAGATGCCCCGTCCGCAGTTAAGTAAGCAATTAAATACATGTTATTTTGCTGAACAAAGTTTTCGGCAATTTGATCGAGTGCACCAGGTGCTTGTGGGTTGGCATTGACCGTCTCCCACATTTCAACCGAGTCTATATTTGCCACAGTAAACATCGAAGTAACACTTTTTACAAGTGGATCCGAGAGCAGTTCTTCTTGAATTTCGAATATTTTTTCGCGAGCTTCAGTAGAATCCCAACCGGAATCATTTTCAGCTAGTAAAAAAACGGGTGTTTCCGAGCCGATATCAAATTGATTATTCAGTGTGTCATATGTTTGTCTTGCATCATATGAGGCTGGCAAGGCATCCGTTGAAGGAATTGTTAAATCGATATCTTTAATCGGAACCATTGCGATACCTAATAAAACAAGTGCTACGATAATAATAGGTAGGGGCCGTTTAACAACGAATGCTGCAAAACTTTGCCAGCGTGAAGCCGTTGATTTAATACGGAAAAGACGCCATTTATTTAATCGATCACCTAGCAGGACGATTGTTGCTGGCAGTAAAGTTAAGCCGGATAGTACAGCTAAAAATACGACAATGGTGCCACCTAACGCGATGTTTTGGAAAATCTCTACTTCAATGACGACCATCGCACCTAAGCCAATCATGACACAGAGCGCGGAAAAAATAATGGAGCGTCCGGCAGTTTGGATAGCTGTTTGTACGGACTCTTCGACAGAAAAATTCGCGCGTTCTTCCCGATAGCGGTTAATAAATAGTAAGGCGAAATCAATAGAAAGCGCCAAACCAAGCATCGGTACAATATTCAAGACGAAAATAGAAAGATTAAACACATCTCCTAATAATGTTAGGATACCAAGTGCAATAATTACCGTGGCACCACCGATAAATATCGGTAAAAGTGACGCGATAACCGAGCCAAAAGCAAGTAGTAAAACAATTAATGCGATGGGCACACCGATAGCCTCAGCCTTCATTAAATCCTTTTGACTGGCCTCATTAATATCTTTTGAAATTACAGGTTCTCCAGTAATGGAAATTCCCTTTTCATCAGCAATAACAGAACGAATCTCATCAATAATTGGGAAATAATCAACAATGGTGTTATCGAAATCTAGTAGCGCATAGGCATAACCATCCCGATTTAGCTCTTCAACCCCAATTGGAGATGTTATGGATTGCATCTGTTCAATCTTTTCAAGTTGTTGCAACGTGCTTTCGATTTCTGCATCCAATTTATCTTTAAATAGCACAAAAATTGTTTTTGCAGGAATATCGAATGTTTCTGAAAGTTCTTCGGTCACACGAATATGTTCACCATCGACAAAAAAGCCATCACCTTGCAATTTGGTAGGGAGTTGAATGGCAAAGTAAACCATTATCATCAATAATAGAATCCAAAATATTAAAATCGGCTTTGCAAATTTCGTGATGAAATGTGCTAGTTGCTTCATACAAATTCCGCCTTTCTATTTCACATACTATTAGTGTAATAGATTTTAAGGGGAAATGTAAAAATAAAAAACTGATTCAAAAGCAACGAGCGTTACTTTAAAATCAGCTTAAAAATATTATGCATTGCGCATAATAATTGTTTCAATTGTGTTTGCTACTGTTTGGCAATAGTCTGCAATTTCTTCGAGTTGCTCGTAAATATCTTTAAATTTAATTAAACGGATTGGATCTTTTTCATTTAAAAACAGTTGCTTAATAGATGAGCGTAATACTTCATCACATTCACGTTCGTAGTCTTTAATAAGAATCGCATGTTGGCGCATTCCTACAAGATCCTTTTTATTAAGTAAGTCTGTCGCTTTGACGATTTCATCAACTGATTTCACAATATAGGATAAGAAATTGCGCATGGATTCATCTACTTCGATTAATGAAAACATTTCAAAGTGTGCAATCGTGCCTTCTGTACCATCTAAAATATCATCCATACGAATTGCCAGTGCTAAAATGTCTTCACGTTCAATAGGGGTCATAAATGATTTATTGAGCATGACGATTAGTTCATGAATTAATTTATCACCGGCTGTTTCATATTGTTTCATGCGGACGCTAAGTTCTTTTAGATCAGCGACGGACTCTATACGGAAATCATTCGCGTAATGTACAGCTTCACGTATATTTACAGCAATTTTATGCAAGGCTGAAAAGAATGGGTCTTGTTTTCTTTGTTTAAACATAGAAGGCCTCCTAGTTATTTATTATCGATTGTATACTAATTACGCCGTGACGTAATGGATTAATTTTCAAGTAAATCACGAAGTTCATTTTCTAAAAATGGCTTTGCATTTAAGAATTGGACAAATTCATTATACTTTTGACGTTGTTCATGTGTAGGTACCTTGCCGGTAAAATACGCACGAATTAAAATGTTTTTAGGTGTGTTTTCCATATCGATAAATTCCAGTAGCTGCGTTTCATAGCCGACGAGTGATAAGATTTCAGCACGGATTGAATCAGTAGCAAGCGCGGCGAATCGTTCTTTCACTAGACCGTGCTGCGTCATAATATTTAATTCAGGAACTTGTAACTGACGGTTTAGTTCATGTTGGCAGCAAGGGACACTTAAAATAACTTTTGCTCCCCATTTAACCGCACGTGCTAAAGCCATATCGGTCGCAACATCGCATGCATGTAGGGTAACGACCATATCGACAGAAGTTTCGTCATTATAGTCATTAATGTCCCCAACTTGGAACTCTAGATCCTCATAGTGCAGATCTTGTGCAATTCGATTACAATCCTCGATGACTTCCTTTTTTAAATCGAGTCCTGTTACACGAATATTGAATCCTTTTTCGATTTTTAAATAATGATACAGAGCAAACGTTAAATAAGATTTGCCCGAACCAAAATCTAAAATGCGGATTTGTCGGTCTTTCGGTAAATGAGCAAGAGAGTCATCAATAAATTCAACAAAACGATTGATCTGCTTAAATTTATCGTATTTTTGCTTTTTAATTTGACCATCCTCAGATTGCACACCTAGACGTACTAAAAACGGATAAATACGTGATTCATCAAGTAAATACTGCTTTTTTCGATTATGTGATAAATTAATTTGCTTTGTTGATAATGCTTGATCTGATTTCCAAAGTACTTTATTTTTTTTCGAAAGCTGGACTTGAACAGTTTGGTCAGAAAACTCCGCATGCATTTGACGGAACTGTTCAAACAATAGATCCAGCTGTTGCCGAACATCTTCGAGAGGGATGTTTTCATGTTTTAAAACACGCTCATACTGATACTCGAGCTGAATCATATAGGCGCCACGTAATTCGACTGGTTTTAGTCGAACGCGTTTCAGTTCATTTGATTTTTGACGTGGCTGGCTAATTGTTGCCTGCACGAGTGTTTTTGAGTTAAAGAGCGCAATAAGTTGCTCCTTCATTTGTTGGAATTCCATAGTTACCGCCTTTTCTTAGGTAGCTGTTTTCTCTACTTACTTTTTCTTAGTTAAATATGTACAAACAGCTCTTATAGTGTTCGTTCTAGTTTATCACATTGAACATTAAGGAGGCGATTGTACAGGGTTTTTAACTTGATTCAGCTGAATAGGGGAACAAAGGCGTTGGCACGTCCTGTGGGCTCTCGAAAAAATCTGGACGCAATTACGCTGGGGCGTAATGGATATGTATGTTACGATAAAAAAAATAACGAGCCATTTTTAGCGCGTGAGGAGGCAACAAAGTGAATTCAATGAAAGATGTTGAAACTTTAGTGGAAAAAGGGATATTAGTGGGGGTGAGTTTACAAAAGGATGAGCATTTTGATTATTCAATGGAGGAACTCGCCAATTTAGCAGAAGCCTTAAATGTTGAAGTCGTTGGTATGGTCACGCAAAATTTAGACCGTGTCACGCCATCACACTATGTTGGGACTGGAAAAATCGAGGAGATTAAAGCTTTCTTTGAAGAAGCAGATGCGAATATTGTTATTTTTAATGATGAGCTTTCACCATCTCAAATCCGAAACTTGGAAAGTGAATTGGCGTGCAAAGTAATTGACCGGACGATGCTTATTTTAGATATTTTCGGAAGACGTGCTAAAACGCGAGAGGCACAACTACAAGTCGAACTTGCACAATTACAATATATGCTGCCACGCTTAGTTGGGCTACACGCTTCGTTATCGCGTCAAGGTGGGGGCACGGGCGGCGGCTTTAAAAACCGTGGTGCTGGTGAAACGAAATTGGAGCTCGATCGTCGTAAAATTGAGGATCAAATTGCAAAAATAAAACGAGATTTAGAAATTGTAAAAGAGCAACGAGAAACACAGCGAAAGCAGCGTCGGAAAAATGCAATCCCTGTCGTGTCAATTGTCGGCTATACGAATGCAGGGAAGTCTACGATTATGAATCAGCTTCTCGCTAAAATAGGACAAGATGAAGCGAAGCAAGTATTTGAAAAAGATATGCTGTTTGCTACGCTAGAAACTTCTGTGCGTCATATTGAGCTTGCGGATAATAAATCCTTTTTATTAACAGATACAGTTGGATTTGTTAGTAAACTTCCTCACCATTTAGTAAAGGCTTTCCGTTCAACATTAGAGGAAGCACGAGATGCAGATTTACTTTTACATGTTGTGGATGTGTCGAATGAAGAATACCGCTTTATGATGGATGTAACCAATGATACGTTAAAGGCTGTTGGGGTGGAAGATGTGCCAACGCTTTATGTATATAATAAGTCGGATTTAGCAAACTTAGAATATCCGCTCGTAAGTGGTGATAATATTTGGATTTCTGCCAAAGAGGATGTTGGATTAGAGGAGCTCGTACAGTTGATTCGCAAGCAAGTTTTTGCAGATTATAAAATGTGTAGGATGCTTATCCCATATGATCAAGGAGCTATCGTTTCTTATTTAAATGAGCATGCGACGATTTTGGAAACAGCTTATGAAGAAGAAGGAACTTTACTTACACTTGAGGTGCAGGAAGCCGATTATCAAAAATATGAGTGTTATGTAACGAAATAAAAAGAATATTAATTAGTTAGCCATTCTGAAGAGCTATTTTGAGAATTAAATCAAAATAGCTTTTTTGTTTTTCTTTATAAAAGGAAGTTATGAACAAGTTATGTCTTTGTTTAATCGCTACATGTAGCAGAAAGAACTACCTTTATAGAGGGTGAGTTAAATGCAGTTTGAGCCTGTTTTTCATTGATGTTCTAACACTCGTTGAAAAGCAAGGGTTCATCTAACCGCAACTTAAAATCTTAACGTCATAAAATACATAATTGAAAAATAGAGGTTTTTTTATTTTGTAGAAAAGGAATAATAAAAGATATGTACTGTAAATGAGTCACTGTGGTATATACTATTATAAAGTGAAGATTCAATCTTTTCGGAGGCCCCTCCGTATGGTGAATTTTGAACGCTTGCACAATATGGAAACTCATATTGTAGAAACAGCCATTATTGTTGGTGCTGAGGTGAGTGTTGAAGCAATCGAATTATTAGTGTAAGCGATTATTGAGGAAGTAGGGAAGGTTCTTTTATCCCTAAAGCTCCATCCACCCCAAAAAAGGGCGGTTAATGCAGATCGTCTAATTATTGGTGCGAAAATTTTAGCAAAACAGCTTTACTCGTATGACAAAAAGTGAAGAATGGGGAAGGTGGACATTATGTTAGAATCGGTAATTGTAAAGGAATTAACAACAATTGAGCAAATAGAAGAGGCAAGGGATTTAGAGCATGATATTTGGGCAGTTGGCAGTATTCCGGTGCACCAAACGCTTGCCACAATTCGAAATGGTGGGATTGTATTAGGCGCTTACCTTAATGATGAACTAATCGGTTTCAACTTTAGTTGCCCAGGCTTCATGGAAGAGAAAGTATACTTGTATTCACATATGATTGGCATTAAACGAAATTATCGTGAGCAAGGTGTAGGCGAGCTCATGAAAAATTATTTAAAGGATCTCGCAATCGAACGAGGTTATCGAAATTGCCGTTGGACATTCGATCCGCTTGAAGGGCGTAGTGGACATTTAAACTTTACAAAGCTACGCGGTTATAGTGATACGTACATTCCAAATTGTTACGGAGAAATGGAAGATCCGTTTAACCGCCTATTGCCGACTGATCGTCTTTACGTAGAATGGCAGCTTGTAGATAATGATTATTTACGCTGGGATGCAAAAGTGGAGGAATTGTTAGAGGAGGCAGTGCCTGTAGTGGAGTGGTCGCTCAGTACGGATGGCTTGCCGATGCTTGATAAGGAGCAACAATTTATGCAACAAGAATCTTTCCTAAAAGACTCCTATTTATTACCGATTCCTATGTATTTCCAAAAAGTGAAAGTGGAAAGTCCAGCACTTGCAGAGGATTGGCGCTATAAAACACGCCATATTTTACAAACGATGTTCGATCAAGGCTATAAAATTATTCATTTATCGAAACATAATGAGCATGTGAGTCATTATTTACTCGTAAAGCGCTCGCTATTTGCTCTATAATAAGCAAAAATTCAATCCGTGGGGGCTTTTCTCCACGGGTTTTCGTTCAGAAGAAAACACTTTTTTCAATAGGTAGGATAGTTAATACCGAATATAAGGAGCAATGACAGATGAAATTAGTTGAAGTAACGATTTATCAGCTCGAGATGATTATGAAAACACCATTCACAACGAGTCTAGGAACAATGCAAAATAAACGTTTTTTAGTCATAAAGGCAAAGGATGAGTCGGGTGTAATCGGCTGGGGAGAAGGCGTTGCATTTGAAGAGCCTTCTTATACTGAAGAGACGCTAAAAACATCCATACATATGCTAGAAGATTTTTTAATACCAAAAGTGTTAGGGCAACAATTATCCCATCCAGACGAGGTTTATGAATTGTTTCGTCCAATTCGTCGTAACAATATGGCAAAAGCCGCAATTGAAGGTGCGGCATGGGATATTTATGCACAGCAAACGAATCAAACATTAGCGCAAGCAATTGGCGGTACGGCTGAAAAAATTGAGGTTGGTATTAGCATAGGATTGCAGCCAACTGATGAGCAATTGATCGCAACGATTCAAGAATTTTTAGCGCAAGGTTATAAACGGATAAAGGTCAAAATTAAACCAGGAAAAGATATTGCATTAATCCGAACGATTCGAGAGGCATTCCCGACTGTGCCATTAATGGCTGATGCCAATTCGTCATATACTTTGGATGACATGGAGTTATTAAAGCAATTAGATGAATTTAACTTAATGATGATTGAGCAGCCGCTTGCCCATGACGATTTAATCGATCATGCGACATTACAAAAGCAAATTCAAACACCGATTTGCTTAGATGAAAGTATCACTTCTTATGAGGATGCGCGCAAGGCGATCCAACTAGGAAGCTGTGGTGTAATCAATATTAAAATTGCACGAGTTGGTGGAATAAGTGAAGCAAAGCGCATCCATGAATTATGTGGTGAACAAGGCATCCCAGTATGGTGTGGCGGTATGCTTGAAGCTGGAATTGGACGGGCACAAAACGTCGCGCTCACAAGTTTATCTAACTTCACAATGCCAGGAGACACAGCTGCTTCGGAAAGGTATTGGTATGAGGATATTATATTACCTGAGGTGACAGTAGAGGACGGCTACATAACCGTACCAAGTACAGTAGGCCTCGGCTATCAAGTAAACGAGCAAGCGATTGAAAAATATTGCATTGAGAGAAAGGTACTTAAAAATCCTTTGAACCTATAAAAATAGTCGGAAGTACAATAAATCTCTCAAAAAGCCCTTTTTACTTTCAATAATCAATAGAAAATAAAGAAAAGTTAATAAGGACTGTTTGATTTTCCACAACTACCTAGCTATAATTGAGATACATAAGGATGATAATCATTTTCAATGAGAATCATTTAAAAAAGAGAGAAAACGGGAGAATGACATGAGATTATGGTATTTGATCGTCGCTACTGTTGTTCTATCATGCATTTCGTTATTTCTAGGTGCTAAAGATATAACGCCACTCGATTTGCTTGATTTTTCATCAGAAGAGACAGAAATCTTTTTAATTAGCCGTGTCCCGCGCTTAATTGCAATTATATTAGCGGGTGTTGGTATGAGTATAGCTGGTTTAATCATGCAATCTTTAAGTCGAAATAAATTTGTATCGCCAACAACTGCTGGGACAGATGATGCAGCAAAGTTTGGTGTGTTAATTGCGATGATTTATACAGGTGGAACACAATCGGAAAAAGTTGTATTAGCCTTTGTTTTTGCATTGTTAGGTACAATGCTATTCATGCAACTGTTAAATCGTATTAAGTTTAAAGATGCCATTTTCATTCCACTTGTAGGAATTATGTTCGGAAATATTATTTCTTCCATGACGACGTTTTTTGCGTATAAAGCAGATATTTTACAAAACGTGTCAGCCTTTTTAATGGGGAGCTTTACATTAGTTATTAAAGGAAACTATGAATTATTGTATTTAAGTGTTCCTGTTATTATTGTTACATATCTTTATGCAAATCGTTTTACAGTTGCAGGTATGGGGGAAGACTTTGCGAAAAACCTTGGTGTTCGCTATAGATTAGTCGTGAATTTAGGACTTACTTTAGTAGCACTTATTTCAACAACTGTTATATTAACAGTCGGTTTAATTCCGTTTGTTGGATTAATTATTCCAAACATCGTATCGATTTATAAAGGGGATAATTTAAAGAAAACATTACCGCATACAGCAGTACTAGGGGCGTTGTTCCTACTGGCATGTGATATCGTTGGTCGAATTTTAATTTTCCCATATGAAATCCCAATTAACTTAACAGTCGGTGTAATCGGCGGCGTGATCTTCTTAATCATGTTGTTTAGGGGGCGTTCATATGCGTAAAACAGGTTTGAAATTAACCATTTTAGCGATTGTGGCAATCATTTGTATCGCGCTGTATGGTTTATATGATATTAAAGGAAGTTTTGACTATGCGTTTCCACGTCGAATGATTCGGGTCTTGGCAATGATCGTAACGGGTGTAGCAATTGCTTACTCAACGGTTGTCTTCCAAACAATTACGCATAACCGAATTTTGACGCCTTCTGTCATGGGCTTAGATTCGATGTATATGGTTGTACAAACATGTATTTATTTCTTTTTAGGATCGTCTTCTATATTAGTTTTAAATAAATATTTTAACTTTACAATTTCAATTGTGGCAATGGTATTATTTGCGCTTATTTTATATCGTTTCTTATTTAGAGCGGATAAACAACCGATTTATCTCTTATTACTGATCGGGATGGTTTTAGGAACATTGCTTGGAAGCATAACGACATTTATGCAAGTAGTGATTGACCCGAATGAATATACAAGCCTGCAAAATAAAATGTTTGCTAGCTTTAATAACGTCAATGGTGACCTTGTTTGGGTAGCGGTTGGTATTTTAGCAATTGCCTTTATTTACGGCTATACGATTTTAAGTAAGTTAGATGTCATGTCACTAGGTCGTGATACAGCAATCAATCTCGGTATTAACTATGACCGTATTGTGATGAATGTACTTATTTTATCTTCCGTATTAATTGCAACATCTACGGCGCTTGTCGGCCCAATTCTATTTTTCGGATTAATTGTTGCAAACTTATCGTATCAATTTTTTGCGACGTACAAGCATTCGGTCCTTATCGTAGGGGCAAGTTTAATTAGTATTATTGCATTAGTCGGTGGGCAGTTTATTGTCGAGCATGTATTCGAATTTAGTACGACATTGAGCGTTATTATTAACTTCATTGGTGGCGTTTACTTTATTTATTTACTATTAAAAGAGAGTAGGTCAGCAGGATGATTCAAGTAAAAGGATTAAGCAAATACTTCGGAAAAAAAGCCGTTGTAGAAGATGTCCATGTGACGATCGAAACAGGTAAAATTACATCATTCATCGGTCCAAATGGTGCTGGGAAATCGACGCTGCTTTCGATGGTGAGTCGTTTATTAGATTCAGATACGGGTGAAATATTACTAGATACAGCGGACGTGCGCAAAATGAAGTCAGAGGAATTTGCAAAACGCGTTTCGATTTTAAAACAATCTAACTTTATGAATGTCCGTTTAACGATACGAGAGCTTGTGTCATTTGGGCGCTATCCATATTCACGTGGGCGTCTTACAGCAGAGGATGTTGAGCATGTAGATCGTGCGTTGGAATACATGAACTTAGTTGATATGAGTGACAAGTTTTTAGATGAACTTTCTGGTGGGCAACGTCAGCGTGCGTTCATCGCCATGGTTATCGCACAAGATACAGAATATGTGCTGTTAGATGAGCCTTTAAATAACTTAGATATGAAGCACTCGGTTCAAATTATGAAAATTTTACGCAAGCTTGTAGATGAGCTTGGGAAAACCGTTATTATCGTATTGCACGATATTAACTTCGCCTCGGTTTATTCAGACCGTATTGTGGCATTAAAAGATGGGCGCATTGTTAAAGATGGTCCTACGCATGAAATCATTAATTCGTCTGCATTAAAGCAAATTTACGATATGGACATCCCTGTTCAAGAGCAGGATGGTTGTCGAATTTGTGTTTACTTTAATTCTCATTAGTGAAGAGGCCATTTTGACTCAGTCGAAATGGCTTTTTTTTATGGGCAGGTGGATAGAAAGTTAAAAGTAATGGATAAAACCCAAAAAGCTTCGGATAGAACAGATATTTGAAGAGGGGTCTTTTCATCATTAATAAAATAATTTCCAAAACTAGTTGACGATGAGAATCAATCTCGCTATAATGAGAATTGTTCAAATGATAATGATAATCATTTCGAACGAAGAGGAATAATACGATTTTACATATATGAATAGGAGCGATTACAGATGAAGAACTGGAAATTAATGACTGTTATTTTATCAATGCTTGTTTTAATGTTAGCTGCATGTGGCTCAAATGATGATGCCGCTTCAAAGGATGCAGAAAAAGAGAACGCTGCTCAAACAGAGGACACGAATAAAGATGAGGCAAATTCAGCATTCCCTATGACAATTAAATCAACAGACTCAAACTATAAAGATGTAACATTTGATAAAGTGCCAGAAAAAATCGTTGTATTTGACTATGGTTTCTTAGATACATTAACTGCTTTAGATGTTGAAGTGACAGCTGTTGCAAAAGGGAACTTCCCAGAATCTTTAAAACAATATTCAGAGGCCCGATATTTAAATGCAGGTGGCTTAAAAGAGCCATTATTTGAAGACATCGCTGCAATGGCACCAGATGTAATTTTCATCTCTGGTCGTCAAGCAGATGCATATGAAGAATTATCAAGAATCGCACCAACAGTATTCGTAGGTACTACAAATAGCGATTATTGGAATACATTTAAAGCGTCAACTCAAATTGCTGCAGATCTTTTCGGTAAGCAAGCTGAAGTAGATGCAAAATTTGCTGAAATTGAAGCAGCTATTGAAGAAGTAAAAGCAATCTCTGCTAGCTCAGATGAAAAAGCATTAGCAACACTTTACAATGAAAAGATTTCAGCTTATGGTCCAGGTGAAGGTTCACGCTTTGGTTTCTTACACAGCATTTACGGTTTCCCAGCTGCGGATGATAAATTGGAAAATTCAACGCACGGTGCACAAATTAGCTATGAGCAAATTTTAGAAATTAACCCAGATATTTTATTCGTAGTTGACCGTATGGCTGCTACTGGCGAAGAATCAAACATTGCAGAAGCTTTTAACAATGATTTAGTAAATAAAACGAATGCAGCTAAAAATAACAAAATTATTTATTTAAATGGAGCACTTTGGTATTTAGCAGCTGGCGGTTTAACTTCTGAACTTGATAAAGTAAATGAAGTTATCAACGCTTTAAAATAATACAAATAAGGCCGTCCTTCTAACCGAGGGCGGCTTTTTTCAAAATAGGAGGCTACATAATCATGTTTGTACAAATTCGAAAATGGACGTTAACAGAAGGTAATGCCGGAAAGATTATTGAACGTTTTAGCAAAAAGCCGGATCAAGGGCCCTCATTATTAGAAAAGCAACCAGGCTTCATTGGCCGTGAATTATTACAAAAGAAAGTTCGTCGTGGTGAAGATGAGGTTGTGATGATTATTCGCTGGGAATCTGAAGAAGCATGGAAAAACTGGGAGAAGAGTCCTGAGCATATTGCAGGACATAAAGCGAAAATTAAGGAGCATGGTGGCAAGCCGCCAAAACCAGAATTCGTTATTTCAATGGAAAACACAAATTATACAGTAGTTGAATAGTAGAATGGAGCAACGGTGAAATACTTACTGTTGCTTTTTTGATTGGATGATAGAAAAGCAACATGCAATCATTTTTCACGTTATATATGTATATGATAAAATAATGCTTATCACAATTAACATTAGGAAGTAGGTATTCGTGTGAAAAAGTGGGCTTATCCATTAGCCGTTGTAACAGGTATTATTTTTATCGTGATGGCGTTTACTTATAATACATCAACAATGAATGTATTTGATGATAAAATAGCAGCAATCCTAACTGGAAATGAATTGATTATTTTATTTCATTATATAGGGGAGCCAATATTTGTTATTGCAGTTGGAGTGATTGCTTTTCTTTATTTGTGGCTACGTGAAAAAAATTACCGTGGCATGAACTTTATTTTGCTGACATTTGCGGCAGGTACCTTAATAAATCAAATACTGAAAAGAATATTTGAACGTCCACGTCCGGAAATTGTGGATCAGTTAACTTCTTTTAGTTTTCCATCAGGGCACTCAATGGCGGGTGTACTATACTTATTTACCCTTGCTTATATTTTTTCAGAAATCGCAAAAGAGAAGCGGAAAATTCAAATTGTATGGGTTGCTGCTGTCCTATTAGCTTGTTTAATCGGACTGTCGCGAATTGCAGAAGGTCGCCACTTTGCAACAGATGTGATTGCAGGATGGAGCATGGGCTACAGTTGGTTCATTGTATGTGTCATTTGGTATGAAGAGAGGAAAAGGAAAGTTATAGAGAAGACCACCTAATGAAAATGTAGGTGTTTTTTTGTATCAAAAGTTGGTCTACCACATAAGATGTTACTATAGCTAAAAGAGTTGCCTAAGGGAAACATTTGGTTTATAATCAAAATAACATATTGATGAAGTGGGGAATTCTATGGAAGGAAATATTATTTTTGCGTTAGGATTAACACTCTTTGCAGGTCTTGCAACAGGAGTAGGTAGTTTATTAGCCTTCTTTACTTCAAGAACGAATACAAAATTTTTATCGGTTGCCCTTGGTTTTTCTGCGGGCGTTATGATTTATGTTTCATTAGTTGAGATTTTTGTTAAAGCAAAAGATTCATTAACAGCTGCATTAGGGGCTACACAAGGCTATTGGATGACACTTGTTGGTTTCTTTGGAGGTATATTATTAATTGCTTTAATTGACCGTTTTATTCCAAAGGCCAATAATCCTCACGAAGTTCGTACAGTTGAGGATGTCAATGCAGTCCAAATTAAGCCGCAGATAGATGAAGAAAGACTAATGAAGATGGGGATATTTACTGCCTTGGCCATTGCTATACACAATTTCCCAGAAGGAATTGCAACGTTTATGGCCGCGCTACAAGATCCGAATGTAGGTGTAGCGATTGCGATTGCGGTAGCCATTCATAATATCCCAGAAGGAATTGCGGTAGCAGTGCCCATTTATTTTGCGACAGGGAATCGTCGTAAAGCGTTTAATTTATCCTTTCTTTCGGGGTTAGCGGAACCAGTCGGGGCTCTAGTAGCGTTTTTTATCTTAATGCCATTTTTAAATGATGTAATGTTCGGAATTATATTTGCTGGAGTCGCAGGAATTATGGTATTCATATCATTGGATGAATTATTGCCAGCAGCTAAAAAATATGATGAGACCCATTTATCCATTTACGGATTAGTAGCAGGTATGGCTGTTATGGCGATTAGTTTAGTATTGTTAGTTCCGTAGTTATAAAAAGGGCGATTATTTTGGTTGAAGGGCCAAAATAATCGTCCTTTTGCATAGAGACAATGTAACACCTAATTAAGAGGCAGCCGTTACATTTTCAGATACAACGGTAAAGCATGTATTGTGATGTTCACTTTTTTCAATTTCATCAAGCATTGCAACAGCAAAATCTGCATAGCTAATATAACTATTGAATTGTGAATTAACGAGCATATGTTCCTCACCTTTCATGTAATGACCTGTACGAGGACCTTCTGAATCGAACATGGCAGAAGGAATGACATACGTCCAATGAATCGATGACTTTTCAAAGTTTCGCAAGTTTTGTAATTGTGCCTTAGAAGAAGCGAGAAGGTCTTTCGGGTATTCCTCTTCCTCCATTAAGCGTTTTGTTTTCTTTTCATCAACAAATAGACAACCTGAGCATCCGATGACAAATAACTTTTTTGATGTCCCACCAAGTAAGGATATTAAATGATGCCCTGCCGAAATATGAAGATGTTCTTCTCCCGGTAATGGGGCAAAAGCGTTAATAATTATATCGAATGGTACTAAATCTCCTTTTGTTAAATCAAATAAATTTTTTTCTATGTTTGAAACATTTTCAACGGAAAGAGTTGCTGCATTTTTTAGAATGGCCGTGACATCTAATTTGCGTAGTATTGCTTCACGTAAAAGATGAGTTCCGGCTTTACCAGCAGCCCCAATAATAGCAATTTTCATCTATAATTCCCCCTTTCAATTATAAAGTAATTTATACCCCAATTTAATGGAAACTATGCTTGATATATAGATAAAAGAGCATTTCGAAATTAATCAAAATGCTCTTTCTCATATTTGTAGTATTTAGTAAGTAAGAAAATCCAATCTTTTATGAAAGGGCTGTTACAACGATGCCTTTTTTATCGGCATATGTTAATACAATTTCTTGTTCAGGGAATTGTGCACACATCGCATGAACAAATTGATCCGCAATGGAAGTAGGAACAATTGAAATAAGTGTTGGTCCAGCCCCGCTTAAAGCTGTTCCGTAAGCACCAGCCTGTTTTGCGGCAGTTCTAATTTCCGTATAGTTTGGGATAAGCTGTGCACGGAAAGGCTCATGGAATAAGTCAGCTTCCATATAGCGACCAACCCGTTCATAATCTTTTGCGACAAAAGAGGCCGCTAGCATATTTGCATGTGCACTTGCACGGACGGCATAGCCACGATCAAGATTGGCAGGTAAAACATCGCGTGAATCCGCTGTTTTTAGTTCAAAATCAGGGATAAAAACGATAAATGCCACATCTAAGTCATGAATACGAATGGTATCGACAATGCCGCTTTCATCCATTGAAGAAATGGTTAAGCCCCCTACAACAGAAGCCGTCGCATTGTCCGGATGCCCTTCAATTTGTGAAGAAATATTTAGCTTGTCCTGTGTCGACAAATTGAGCTCACATAAAATATTCGCTAATTCAATTGCCGCAACGATTGCAGCTGCACTACTACCTAAACCGCGTGCAAGAGGCAATTCACTCGTCATTTCTACTCTACAAGGACGTAAAGTACGTTCGTATTGAAGTGCCACTTGCTGAGCAATTTGATAAATTAAGTGTGTTTCTACCGTCGTATCAGCAGGAACATTTTCTCCAATGTGAACAAACTCCCACTCGTCTTGTAAAGTTACTGTTAAATTTAAATAAAGAGATAAGCCAAGCCCAATCGAATCAAAGCCAGGGCCTAAATTGGCTGTGCTACCAGGTACTGAAATTTGCCATTTTGCACTCATAGTGAAAATACGCCTTCGATATAGCTACGAATTTCTTGCTCATCATTTTTTAATGAAACAAGATCAACTTTAGAAACATCCATCGCAGTGTCAGGATCTTTTAAGCCATTCCCCGTAAATACAGTAACGACACGACTGCCTGCTGCAATTTTACCCGCTTTTACAGATTTGATTACACCGGCTAATGAAGCAGCTGAACCAGGCTCAACGAAAATACCTTCTTTACCAGCGATTAATTTGTAAGCTTCTAAAATTTCTTCATCTGTTACCGAGTCAATGATCCCGCCAGATTCATCACGAGCTGCTTCAGCGAACTTCCAGCTAGCTGGATTCCCGATGCGGATTGCAGTTGCTACTGTTTCAGGGGCTGCAATTGGTTCGCCTTTTACGATTGCTGCAGAACCTTCCGCCTCGAAGCCATACATTTTTGGTAAACCACTTTGCTTTGCTTCATTATATTCTTTGAAGCCTTTCCAATACGCTGTAATATTGCCTGCGTTCCCTACAGGAATACATAAATAATCAGGTGCTTGCCCTAATTGATCCACGATTTCAAATGCAGCTGTTTTTTGACCTTCAATTCGGAATGGGTTAACAGAGTTTACAAGTGCAATCGGTGTTGTTTCGCCAATTTTACGAACGATATTTAATGCATCATCGAAGTTTCCGTCAATCTCAATAATTTTAGCTCCGTACATACAAGCCTGAGCGAGCTTACCTAGCGCAACCTTGCCTTTTGGAATGACAACGATAGATTGAATACCAGCGCGTGTTGCATAGGCTGCAGCGGCTGCTGAAGTGTTTCCTGTTGATGCACAAATGACAACTTTTGAACCTTCCTCAATCGCTTTCGCTACAGCAAAAACCATGCCTCGGTCTTTAAATGAACCAGTTGGATTTGCTCCTTCAATTTTCCCGTATAATTCGATGCCTAATTCCTTTGATAAGTTAACTAAATGGATGAGTGGAGTATTTCCCTCATTTAGCGTTAATGCCGGTGTATTTTCAGTTACAGGTAAAAATTGTTTATATTCTTCGATAAGACCTTTCCACATAGAAAATTAGCTCCTTCTGTTCTCACTGGATGAACATTTGTTTTTATATACAAGACATTTTAAACCTATAGCTAAGTGATTTCAATAGGAAATGAAAAATTGTCTAAACTATTCGATAAATCAATTAGGAGTTGTCACTATTAAGAAACAAATGTATAGTATTAATGGTATGACATATGTAAAGACACATAAAAGGAAGATGAGTAAAGTGGAAGCAAATAATAGAGAAACAAAGCCTCTTTCACGCAATAAGCTTTTACGTGTTGCAGGTGTAGGATGGATGTTCGATGCAATGGACGTTGGGATTTTATCCTTTGTTATTGCAGCACTGGCAGTAGAATGGAATTTAAGTAGTAGTGAAATGGGATGGATTGGAAGTGTCAATTCCATCGGTATGGCTGTTGGTGCACTCGTATTTGGTGTATTAGCTGACAAAGTGGGACGGAAACAAATTTTTATGTGGACGCTCATTTTATTTTCAGTTGCTAGCGGATTATCAGCATTTACAACGACGCTCACAGCATTTTTAATTTTACGCTTTTTTGTTGGAATGGGGCTTGGAGGCGAGCTACCAGTTGCCTCTACATTAGTTGCTGAAAGTGTAAAGGCGGAAGAGCGCGGAAGAGTAGTCGTTTTACTAGAAAGTTTTTGGGCGGGCGGTTGGTTAATTGCTGCAATCATTTCGTACTTTGTTATTCCAGCTGAATTTTGGCCGATTGACGGTTGGCGTGTTGCGTTATTATTAACGGCATTACCAGCGTTTTATGCGATTTATATTCGATTGAAATTACCAGACTCACCACAATTTAGAGTGAAAGCTGAATCTAAAAAGCGATCGATTTTTCAAAATATATCAGAAGTGTGGTCGCCAAAATATGCACGCTCAACATTGATGTTATGGATTTTATGGTTTGCCGTTGTATTTTCATATTACGGCATGTTCCTTTGGTTACCGAGCGTGATGGTTGGTAAAGGATTTGATTTAATTTCAAGCTTTAAGTATGTACTAATAATGACACTGGCTCAGTTACCGGGCTATTTTACAGCGGCTTGGTTTATCGAAAAGTTTGGGCGTAAATTCGTATTAGTTACTTATTTATTAGGGACAGCTGCAAGTGCATTTGTATTTGGTGGCGCAGAAACGGTCACAGCATTATTAATTTCAGGCATGCTGTTATCCTTCTTTAACTTAGGTGCTTGGGGCGCGTTATATGCTTATACGCCTGAGCAATATCCAGCAATCGTGCGTGGAACGGGTGCGGGAATGGCCGCTTCAATTGGACGTGTTGGTGGTATTTTTGGTCCGTTATTAGTCGGTACATTACTGACAAAGGGCTATGATATTAGCTATATTTTCGCGATTTTCTGTGTAGCTATTGTAATAGGCGTATTGGCCGTTATCTTTTTAGGGAAAGAAACGAAACAAACAGAACTACAATAAATAGTATTGATTGGGTACTAACATAAAAACTCACCATTTTGAACTTTGAGATGGTGAGTTTTTTGTATGGATTCAATTCATAACGGAGGTTAGCTTTTGAGTCATGCTTACGAAAAATAATCCTTTTTACTTTATGTATTAGTTGTTATGTATGAGGAAAAAGGTGTAGTTTTTTTAATTGTTTATGTAAATTGGTCTGTTTACAAAAAGGGGATTGAACTAATTGTGACAGTAAAAATTGGAAAACGCATTATATTAATACCTATTAATATAATAAGAATAGTACAGTCTTAATAATTCTCTCTTTATTTATTTAAATATTACGAATTAATGTCAATTTCCTACATAAAAGAAGGGGTTATTTAGTAAGTCCTAGTTTTTTCAGAAAACTCATTGAATTCAATTAATATAAGTGATAATGTATTTTTTATTATATAGAGAATATGCACTAATCATGGGGAATTGATAGGTAAAATTTAGATGTCGAAAGGGTAGAGATACAAAATGGAGATTTGTGTAGAAATTAAAAGGAGATTTATTCGCTTATCAAAAGGTCAGCGGAAAGTAGCCCAATTTGTAATGGACAATCCGAATATCGTTGCAACGCAAATTGCTTCTGAAGTTGGAAGGCAGGCAGGCGTGAGTGAGTCAACAGTTATTCGTTTTTGCTATGCAATGGATTTATCCGGATTTAGTGAATTACAAAATAGGGTGAAGGATTATTTGATTAGTAACGGGGAAATGTCACTAAAGAAGCAAGCTAGGCCAGTTTCAAAAGTAAAAAGTAATGTAAACTTGGATATTATTGAACAAAATATTGATGGGATTTCAAAGACTTTTAATCAGCTGAATGAACAACATTTTGAAGAGGCTGTCCAACTATTACATGGTACAAAAAAAGTCCACATTTTAGGGTTTAGACAGTCGGCTCCTGCAGCCTTTTGGTTATATAATAACTTAGCTACGTTACGAAATCATGTGTATTTTATGCAGCATGAAACGGAAAATATTGTTCAACAGCTTACGTTAATGGATGAGGATTCATTGCTGATTATTATTTCATTAGACGAGGAATATGAGGATATTATAGCGACAGTCGAAATTGCTAAAAGAAAGAACGTCAAAATTGTTGCGATTCGTGATAAAAAAATAGTAGCTGCTAAAGAACAAGCGGATAAAGTATTAATTGTACCATCTGCTCAAGAAGGTGGGGCAACATGTACAATTGTCATTTTTGCATTGTTACAGGCGTTAGTAGAGGCAGTAGTCAGTCAAAATCCGAAACAATATGATAATTTTCGTAAAAAACAAAATAAAGAAAGCAAAAGCTCAAATTTAATTGTAAATGAGTGAATTACAAAATATGTAAACTCTTTGGCACCTTTATGGGATTTATATGAGTTGGTAGTAATATAAAGTGAGCCGACGATCTAGTGCTTTCAAAGCGCGGAATCTTCTATTTTTCTCAATTACATGAATATGTTAAAATGGGGGACGAGATAGTAATTATTATAGGAGGCTCAATCATGAGTAAAGTTTTAGTTTTCGGACATAAAAATCCAGATACAGATACAATCACATCCGCAATCGTTTATGCGTATTTAAAACAGCAAATCGGTGTGGAAGCAGAAGCGGTGCGCCTAGGTGAAGTAAATAATGAAACGCAATTTGCGTTAAATAAATTTGGCTTTGAAGCACCTCGTCTAATCGGCAATATCAAAGACGAAGCACAGCAAGTTATTTTAGTAGACCATAATGAATTCCAACAATCTGCGGAAGGTATTGAAGAAGTACAAATTACAGAAGTGATTGATCACCATCGTATTGCGAACTTCCAAACAGCAGATCCAATATACTTCCGCGCTGAGCCGGTAGGGTGTACAGCAACGATTTTAAACAAAATCTTTAAAGAGAACGGTGTAGAAATTCCGGCAAATATTGCTGGTTTAATGTTATCTGCCATCGTTTCAGATACATTATTATTCAAATCACCAACATGCACAGAGCAAGATGTACAAGCGGGTGAAGAATTAGCGAAGATTGCAGGCGTGGATGCTGCAGAATACGGCTTAGCAATGTTAAAAGCTGGTGCTGATCTTTCGGATAAATCATTAGAGGACCTTCTATCATTAGATGCAAAAGGCTTTGAATTTGGTGCTTATAAAGCAACAGTTGCACAAGTGAATGCAGTAGATATTGAAGATGTACTTGGTCGTCAAGAAGAGTTAGTCAACTTATTAAATAAAGACGTTGCAAATAACGGATTGGATTTATTCTTCTTCGTTGTAACAGATATTTTAAATAATGATTCTACAGCAGTTGCGGCTGGACAAGTTGCAGAAGCAGCAGCAAAAGCATTTGGTGCAACAATTGAAAATGGTCGTATTGCACTTCCAGGTGTTGTATCACGTAAAAAACAAATCGTTCCTGTGTTAACAGAAGGACTAAAATAATAAAAAAAATCCGGTGCCTATTCTAAAAGCACCGGATTTTTTGTTACAGTTCACCTTGCCCATGTTGCAACTTTGTCATGTCTAATGGATAAACAGCGGGACCTTCAATTACTTGTCCGTGTTCATCATACCGTGAACCATGGCATGGGCAATCCCATGTGCGGTCAGCATCATTCCACCGTGTTTTACAACCGAGATGAGTACAGCGTGGTGCATTTGCCCGTGTCACATGACCTTTAATAAATTCCTTACCAACAAAGCCACCCGTTTGAATCATGAAATACAGTTTATCACCGAAGCTAGAGCGGCTTGGTGAAAATAATTCTGTGGCAGGATGTGGTGTTTTTGAAATTAAGTTGCTTATAATTTCCCCAGCAACGAGCGCGGTTGAAAGACCCCACTTATTAAAGCCGGTTGCAATATACATACTATCGTCATTTGGAGATAGCTGCCCGATGTAAGGAACTTTATCGGGTGTTTGAATATCTTGTGCGCTCCAACTATATTTCGGAGCAGGCAAACCAAATTGATTTTTTAATTCCGTGTGGAGCGTTGTATAAAATGGTTCCGTATGTGTAACAGTTCCAGCTGTATGTGAGCGACCACCATAAACAAAATAAGGCACGTTATTAATAAGCGCTGTCCGTATTGTCCGAGTTTGTTCATCAATGCTTATATATTGCTCTTGTAATAATTGCGTACACTTCGTAGCGGTCAAATAGGAACGATCTACTTGAAGTTTTACACTATACAATCGCCGAAGTGACTCAATTGGGTAATGCGTGCATAAGATGAGTTTTTTATATTGAATATCATGCCCTTGTTCAGTGGATACGCATTTTTTATTGGAATGAATTTGTGTAACACGTGTATTTAAAAAGAGTTCTGCACCATGTTGTCTAGCAAGTTGTACAAAATGTTGAGCAAAAAAGAAGGGATTAATTTGCCCTTCACCTTTCATACCAAGTGCTAATTGTGCGGATAATGCGAGCTCTGTTTCATTTGTTGCAACGTAGGGAATCCCTATTTTCTTATAACATTCGGCTTCCGCAGCCAATTGTTCTTTACCAGTAGAGGTACCTGTATATAAAAAAGAGGTAGCTCGTGAAAAACTAGGGGGATTCGTTTCAAGTGCACGTTCAATTGCCGAATGATTCGCTTCATAATAAAGCTTCCCTTGCTCCGTTGTTAAGGCTGAATAAATTAAGCTATGCTGTGCCGTTAATTTACCTGTTGAAAAGGCTGTTGTACCGTGTGAAAATTCACTAAGCGCTTCGATTAATACGACGTGGAAGCCCTTTTTTGCAAGTAAATAAGCGTTGTAAATGCCATTAAGCCCCCCTCCGATAATACAAATATCGCATTGAATGGATTGTTTTAATGATGGAGCAGAAATCGTAGGAACATGTTCTAACCAGAGCGACTGTTTCAATATATCACCTTTTTATTTTTAGGATGATGATAATGTTCATATTTTATACAACGTATTAATAATGGCTACTAAGGTCTCCGTTCTGAAAGGAATTAATGATGTAGATTGCAATCCGCTTAATGTACATATTTTTAGTATTCCGATACAATACATTACGAGGAGAGTGAATCAAATGAAAATTGAAGTTTGGTCAGATTATGTATGTCCATTTTGTTATATCGGTAAAAGACAATTAGAAATCGCGTTGAAAAAAACAGGTTATGAACAGGCGGTAGAGATTGAATATAAAAGTTATTTATTAGATCCAAATACACCTGTGGATGCCGCGGGATCAGTTTACGATGATTTACAACAGAAATATAATATGTCTTTAGAAGAAGTAAAAAATATGTCTGACAATGTTAAGATGCGAGCAAAAGACGTTGGGTTAGATTACAATTTTGACGATATGAAAACAGCTAACACAGTGAAAGCGCATCGTTTAGCAAAATGGGCAGAGGCAGAAGGTAAAGGGAAAGAATTTACGGAGCTTGTGCTAAAAGCATATTTCTTAGAAGGGCAAGCAATTGGGCAGGCGGATGTTTTATTAGCGCTTGTTGAAAAAGCGGGCTTATCATCAGATGCAGCGAAAGAAATTATCGCGAGTAATCAATTTGAAGATGAAGTACATCAAGATATTGCCGTTGCACAGCAACTAGGCGTGCGCGGTGTACCATTTTTCGTAATTGATAATAAGTACGGTATTGCTGGAGCGCAACCACAAGAGGTTTTTGAGCAAACGATTGAAAAGGCGGCTCAAGAAGCGGGCTTAAGAAAACCTTTAAATATGCAAGGTGGGAATGGTCCTACTTGCACAGATGATTCTTGTGAAATTTAAGACTTTCCTGAATAGGGGAACTGTAGTGAACCATCACGTCCTGCGGCAAATTCTGAGTGACTGGTATCGTACTAGTCCAATGCCTCCGGACGTAATTATATAAATTATAATAGACATCAGTCTAAAGTCTGAGGATAATCCAGTTGATTTTTTACGAATAATTGTATATTATAATAAAGTACCTCGAAATCGAGATATATAAAATTAGGATAACTAAGGAGAGTTAACATAGTATGACAAACGTATTAGTAATTAAAGCGAACAACCGCCCAGATGGCGTATCAACAAAAATGTATGAAACATTCATGGCAGAAGCTGCTAAAGTAGAAGGTTTAACACTTTCAACTTTTGACGTATTTGAAGAAAACTTAGAGTACTTCGGTCAAGAATTATTCAACGCTTTCGGTAAAGCACAAGCTGGTGAAGCATTAACAGCTCGTGAGCAAGCTTCAATCGAATCAATGAACAAATCTCGTGAAGCATTAACAGCTGCTGATTTAGTAGTATTTGCTTTCCCATTATGGAACTTAACAATTCCTGCAGCATTACAATCATTCATCGATTACACTTACAGCGCAGGCTACTCATTCAAATATGATGAGAACGGTAACTTAGTAAGCTTAATGACAGACAAAAAATATATGGTATTATCAGCTCGTGGTGGCATTTACTCAACACCAGAAACAGCTCCAATGGAAATGGCTGCAACATACATCAACACAGTAATGAGCGGTGTATATGGTATGGCAAAAGTAGGCGAAGTAATTATCGAAGGTCACAATGCTAACCAAGCAGAAGCTGCAAACATTATTGAAGCAGGTTTAGCGCAAGTTAAAGAAGTTGCACAAAAATTAGCTACAGTAACAGCTTAATTATAATATGAAAAGGCTTCTCGCAATTTGCGAGAAGCTTTTTATATTTATAGCTTTTTATTTCTGGCGCTCAAATGAAATAAAACGACTTCCCTGGAAAGCTAATAACCCTAAATCCTTCTCAACGAGCATCCCAAATTGCTCACCTTTTACTTCGAATTCCATTCGATCACCACTCTGCACTTCAAATGTGACAAAATAAGTTGTGTAAGAGCGCTCCCCTCGTACAGTAGTTCTTTTCGTTACTACTTGTGCAGGAACAGATAGCAATGGAGAATTATTGTTCTTGATACCCTGCTTAACGTTAGAAAATACACTGTAAATAATAATTCCAAATATTGTAATGATGAAAAGCGGAACTATTATAGTAAAAATTGAAAAAAACCCATCATCGAAATACATATAAACCTTCCTTTTCCTTTTGAAATTATAAAGGATTTAATGCCAATTCAACATTGATTTGAACGTCTTCACCAATTAAAACCCCACCAGACTCAAGTGCAGCATTGTATGTTAAGTTAAAATTTTTACGATTGAGGAGTGTTGTACATGAAAAGCCGTAAGCATCTGTATTCCACGGACTTTTGACATGACCGGAATAAATGACATCAAAAACAACTTCTTTTGTGAGGTCTTTAATTGTTAAATCGCCAATCAGCTTAAAATTTTTATTGTCACCTTCTGTTGCTGTCTTTATAAACGTAATTTTAGGGTAACGATCAGCATCGAAAAAATCAGCGGATACTAAATGATGATCACGTGAATGATCACGTGTATTAATACTTGCGACATCTAGATCAAAGCGAATTTCGGCATTTTTAAAATCCTCTATTTGCTCCATTTGTACATGACCAGAAAACGAATTAAATCCTCCGTGAATTTTAGAAATCATCATATGTTTGATCGAAAAATTAATAGATGAATGTCTGAAGTCAATAGCATATGTAGTCATGGTATATCCCCCTAAATAGTTCGAACTGTATTTATATGTTTATCATAAAATACTTGGATATTAATTACAACGATTGGAAGTAAGCTACTTACTTTTCGTAATTGAAGGAAAGTGTTAAAATAAAATAAAGAAAGTATACATTTTACTAATTTATATTGTATAGAATTAAAATATAGAGGTGAAAAAAGTGAAAGAAACACCATTATGTCCACGATTATCAAAAGCGATGGAGCTTGTAGGGAAGCGATGGACGGCATTAATTATTTATCAATTATTAGATGGAGCACAACGTTTTAATGCGATTGAATCCTCATTACCGATTAGTGGTCGCTTATTGTCTGAGCGTCTTAAAGAGTTAGAGAAGGAAGGTATTGTAGAACGTAATGTTTTTTCTGAAGTTCCGATTCGAGTAGAGTATTCATTAACTGAAAAAGGACACTCTCTTGAGCAAGTTGTCAGAGAAATTGAAGATTGGTCGAAAAAGTGGTTGTAGGAATGCAGTTTTACTTGTAAAAAGCACGGTAAAAACAGATACTAAAGGAGTACTGAGCTTTAGCAAGAAAGGAAATGGCTTTTATGACATTGAATCAATGGGAACTAGATTTAGCACAGTGGGTTCCAGCACATAATATAAAACGAAACGAATCATTAAAAAAATATACGATGACCAAACTTGGCGGTAAGGCAGATTTATTCGTTTTACCTGAAACAGAAGAGCAAGCAGCAGCAGTTGTAAAATACGCACATGAACATCAAATTCCACTACTTATGTTAGGGAATGGTTCGAATATGGTTGTCCGTGACGGTGGGATTCGTGGTATTGTACTACATTTTTCTTTATTAAATGAAGTTCGCATTGAGGGGAACACGATCATCGTGCAAAGTGGTGCACTTATTAAAGAAGTATCTAAAATGGCGGCGGCTCAATGTTTAACGGGTTTTGAATTTGCATGTGGTATTCCGGGTTCAATCGGGGGTGCGATGGCAATGAATGCTGGTGCATACGGGGGCGAAGTGAAAGATATTGTTACCTCTTGTACCCTACTTACACCAGAAGGCGAACAAATCATTTTAACGAATGAACAGCTTGAATTGTCGTACCGAAAAAGCATTATTGCTAAAAATGGTTATTATGTACTTTCAGCAACATTCGAATTAACACATGGTGACCAGCAAGAAATTGATGCCAAAATAGCAGATTTAACACATCAGCGTGAATCAAAACAGCCGTTAGAATATCCATCTGCGGGCAGTGTGTTTAAACGTCCACCAGGCTATTTTGCTGGAAAGCTAATACAAGACAGTGATTTACAAGGTAAAGGCGTAGGTGGAGCAGAGGTTTCTACAAAACATGCAGGCTTTATTATTAATAAAGACAATGCATCCGCAACGGACTATATCGAAACAATTAAAATGGTGCAAAAAGTTGTGAAGGAAAAATTTAATGTAGATCTTGAGATGGAAGTTAAAATCGTCGGCGAGGACTAACTAAGAAGGCACTTTTCGTATATAAAACGTAAAGTGTCTCTTTTTATTTTCTTTCAGTGAATATGCAAGCACAAATCAAAAATGGAACAAATGTTATCCAAGGGGTAATGGATTAATGGAAGGAAGAGAACAATGAAATTTATTTCGTGGAATGTAAATGGAATACGAGCATGTGTGAAAAAGGGATTTTTGGATTACTTTATGGAAATGGATGCAGACTTTTTTTGCATACAGGAAACAAAATGCCAAGCGGGGCAAATTGAATTACAACTAAAAGGCTATTATCAATATTGGAATTATGCACAGAAAAAAGGGTACTCCGGAACAGCTATCTTTACAAAGCATGAGCCTTTAAATGTTTCTTATGGTGTCGGAGAGGAAGAGTCCGAAGCAGAAGGGCGAATTATTACATTAGAATACGAAAATTATTACGTTGTGAATGTGTATACACCGAATGCACAGCGTGATTTGGCACGACTGGATTTCCGACTGCTTTGGGAAGACAAGCTTGCCCTGTATTTAAAAGAGCTTGATGCGAAAAAGCCAGTTATCTATTGCGGAGATCTAAATGTTGCACACGAAGAGATTGATATTAAAAATGCAAAATCCAATAAAGGTAACTCAGGATTTACGATAGAAGAGCGCGGGAAAATGACGGAATTATTGGCGAGTGGCTTCACCGATACATTCCGACATGGTCACCCGCATGAAACCGATCATTTTACGTGGTGGTCTTACATGAATAGTGTCCGTGAAAGAAATATAGGGTGGCGTATCGATTATTTCATCCTATCGAATCGATTGGTAGCAAATATTACAGAAGCAAGTATTCATGCTCAAATTTTAGGAAGCGATCATTGTCCAATTTTACTAAAACTAAATAACAAATAAAGTTGGATAAGAATAGATTTGCAGGATTTTGTCAAAATGTGTGGAAATTAATATAAGTGATATTCAGAATGATTACATAGACAATAGGGGTGGATAAAATGGCACGACAGGCAACAAAATCGAAAAAAAGCAAATTATTTAAAATCGCAATGTGGGTACTGGGAATACTCCTCGTTACCGGTGGTGCTGCCGTTGCAGGATTACAAATATATCTTTCACAATCGAAGCCACTAATTAAAGGGGAAGCGGTTGTTTCGATTTTAGAAAGCGAGGTAAAAGTAACGCGTGATGAAGTAGGGGTTCCACATATTGAAGCGCAATCGGATGCTGATTTATACCGGGCACAAGGTTATGTGCAAGCGCAAGACCGCCTGTTTCAAATGGATTTAGCGCGTCGTCAAGCAAGTGGTAACTTAGCAGAAGTAATTGGAGAAGCTGCGGTTAGTACCGACAAATATTTCCGTACATTTAGTTTGCGCCGTGCAGCAGAGCGCTCATGGGATGGCTATGATGACGAATCGAAACAAGTTTTAGAGTGGTTTGCGGAAGGGGTTAATACTTTTATAGATGAAGTAAAAGGAACGAGCAAGCTATCCTATGAATTTAAGGTGCTCGGCTATACACCTGAACCTTGGACGCCAATGGATTCTCTAACAATCGGTAAATATATGGCGTATGATTTAGGGGGCAACTGGAATCAACAAGCATTCCGTTCATGGGCAATACAAAATTATTCACAGGAGCAAGTAGAAGAATTATTTGTAGAATATCCTGAAAATGCAAAATCAATTATTGAAGCGAATTTAAATATAAAAACAAATGTGGCAACAGCTTTTACTGCTGATTATTTACCACCAGAATTTAATGGGAGTAATAACTGGGTTGTATCAGGTGAACTTACAGAGTCAGGGAAGCCGTTACTTGCAGACGATCCTCATTTAGGGTTAAGCACACCATCCGTTTGGTATCAAATGCATTTACAATCGCCAGAGCAAAATGTAAGTGGTGTTATTTTCGCTGGGATTCCAGGTATTATTTTAGGACATAATGAAGAAATTGCTTGGGGTGTAACGAACGTCAATCCAGATGTACAAGATTTATATATTGAAACGCCAAACCCAGAAAATCCATATCAATTTAAATATGATGGACAATGGGAAGATGCAACAGTACGCCAAGAGCCGATTAAAGTAAAAGGTGGGCAGACGGTTGATTTTGAAGTGGTGGAAACGAGACATGGGCCAATCATTTCGAACATTATTACAAAGGAAACGGAAGTAAAAGAGCAGTTTTCGATGCAATGGACAGCTCTGCAATCAACGCAGGAATTAAAGGCAATTATGGGCTTTAACAAGGCGACGAATTGGGATGAATTTGAGCTCGCTTTAGAAGACTTTAAAGCACCCGCGCAAAATTTCGTATTTGCGTCAACAGATGGGCAAATTGCCTATAAAGCAAATGGTTTAGTGCCAATTCGCAAGCAAGGTACAGGTGCACTGCCAGTACCAGGTGATTCCTCTGCCTATGGTTGGGAAAGCTATATTCCGTTTGATGAATTGCCAACAGTGATTGATCCGGTAGAAGGCTTTGTTGCAACGGCAAATAATGAAGTCATCGGAAAAGAGTACCCGTATCATCTGTCAAATCTTTGGGCGCAGCCATATCGTTATGAGCGTATTGTCGAAATGATTGTAGATGAAAAAGCAGATAAGCAAATAAAGTTAACTGCAGAAGATATGAAAAACATGCAAATGGATAAGAAAAACTTGCATGCAGTGGAATTTTTACCAGGGTTTTTAGAAACGATTAAAGCGAAAGATTCAGATGGGAAATATAAAGAAGCAATTACACTGTTAGAAGAGTGGGATTACTTTGATGATCAAGATCAAGGTGCACCGCTTATTTATCACTTTTTATTTGAAAATATGAAAAAGTCTTTATTTGAAGATGCGATGCCAGCAGATATTTATAAAATGATGCCTGCTAAAGCGCAAATTACAAATGACATGCTACAAGATGCATATGCCGGAAACCCGGGTGTTTGGATTACAGATGAAGGCGGATTAGATACATTTGTCTATACGGCTTTTGAAGATGCGATTGTGAAAATTCAAGATGAATTCGGGAAGTCTGTATCAAAATGGAAATGGGGCAACTATAGTCAGCTGACGTTTAATCATCCATTATCAAGTGCTTCGGATTTAATAGCTAGCTACTTAAATCCAAAAAAGGTACCAGTAGGTGGATCAAGCGTAACGGTACAAGCGGCTGCTGAAGATGGTAAAGGGAACGTCAATCATGGTGCATCATGGCGCTTCGTAGCAGACTTACAAAATTTATCTGCAGCTGAGCACATAGTAGGTCCTGGTCAAAGCGGGCATATAAAATCAAAGTGGTACGATAATCAAGTAGCTGATTGGGTATCTGGCAATTACCATAAAACAAATATTAACGATGAAGTTGATACAACCTATGAGCTCATATTGAAAGCGCAATAAAGAATCGGAAGTAAAGAAAAAATAATATGAAAAAGGGATTTCGACCTTGTGTTGAAACCCTTTTTTTATGCTATGTCCGTCACGTATGTCTCCGTTAGTCAAGCATATACATACTCAAATATTTATAAAATACCTTCTAATTGTCCCGGACATTCAAACGTTGGTTTGAATAAGATGTAGCATTAAGTTATAATACAATCAAACGAACATTTGAATGAGGTGATGATGTGACAAAGGAAACTTGTGAAGTGATTACGATTAATGAAGAGGCAGTACAACGTGTACAACAACAAATGCCAGAGCTTTCAAAAGTTGCTAGGTTTTTAAAAGCACTAGCAGATGAAACGCGCTTAAAAATTGCTTACGCTTTAACGATAGAGAAACGATTGTGCGTATGTGATGTTGCGGCGATTATTGGTTCAAGTACAGCAACCGCCTCCCATCATTTACGCTATTTAAAAGAACATGCTTTAGCAAAATCGACACGTGAAGGTAAGTTGATGTACTACTCATTAGCGGATGACCATGTTTATCAAATCGTTACAATTGCATACGAACATTCAAGGGAGTGAACGGGATGGCGCAAAAGACTGAACAATTTCGATTAGAAAATTTATCTTGTGCGAATTGTGCAGCGAAATTTGAACGGAATATACGTGAAATTTCTACTGTGGAAGAGGTGCAGCTAAACTTTGGTGCAGCAAAGTTAACCGTTACAGGTGACGTTACAGTTGCACAGTTAGAAGAGGCTGGAGCATTTGATGGCATAAAAGTAGCTTTAGCTAATGAACGGAAAAAAGTGAATTCGATACCATTTTACAAGCGAAAAGAAAATCTATTAGCCGCCTTTTCACTAGCCTTTGTTTTCTTTGGTTTGATTGTGAGCTTTACGAAAGGGGAAGGGCATATACTAGCGAATAGCTTATATGCCATCGCCATTATTGTAGGTGGGTTCCCGATTTTTAAAACGGGAGTTCAAAATTTAAGAAACTTAGAATTTGATATGAAAACATTAATGACAATTGCCATTATTGGTGCAGCTATTATTGGAGAGTGGCAGGAAGCAGCAATTGTTGTATTCTTATTTGCTGTCAGTGAAGCGTTGGAAGCCTATTCTATGAACAAAGCGCGTCAATCCATTTCACAGTTGATTGATATTGCGCCGCCCACTGCATCTATTAAACGAGCGCACGGCGAACATTTTCATGAGATGGAAGTGGCAACGGAAGATATTCAAATTGGTGATATTTTAATCGTCAAGCCAGGGCAAAAAATTGCGATGGATGGGATTGTCATCGAGGGTGTTTCAACGGTGAATCAAGCTGCGATTACAGGGGAGTCAATACCTGTAAAGAAAACGGTGGAAGATTTAGTATTTGCAGGCACGCTAAATGAAGAAGGTGCGCTTGAAATAAAAGTGACAAAGCGAGTAGAAGATACAACAATCGCGAAAATTATCCATTTAGTTGAAGAAGCTCAAGCTGAAAAAGCGCCATCACAAAAATTCGTTGACCGCTTTGCAAAATATTATACTCCAGCTATTATGGTAGTCGCGTTATTAGTTGCGGTCATTCCAGGCTTCATTACGGGGGATTGGCAACATTGGATTTATCAAGGGCTTGCGGTATTAGTAGTAGGTTGTCCTTGTGCGTTAATCATTTCAACACCTGTAGCAATTGTTACAGCTATCGGAAATGCCGCTAAACAGGGCGTATTGATTAAAGGTGGCGCCTACTTAGAAGAACTTGGTCGTATTCAAGCAGTGGCATTTGATAAGACGGGTACATTAACAAAAGGTCAGCCAGAAGTAGTGGCGATTTTAGCTGAAGAAGGACGAAATGAGCAGCAATTATTAGCGCAAATTGCAGCAGTAGAGAAAAAATCGCAACACCCATTAGCGCGTGCGATTCTCTCAAAAGCATTTGAGCAAAAAGTTCATATCCCTAGCGTAGAAAACTTCCAATCCGTAACGGGCAAAGGGGCTTATGCAAGCGTTAATGGCCAAATGATTTATGTAGGAAGCGTTAACTGGATTGAAACACTTGTACCAATTTCAGAAAAGTTACATGAAACGATTGAAAAATTGGCATCAGAAGGAAAGTCGGTCATTATTGCAGCGAATGAAACAGAACTGCTTGGTGTCCTTGCTATTGCGGATCAAGTGCGTGACGAAAGTAAAGAAGTGATCAAAGTGCTTCATGAAAATAAAATTCGTCATACGGTTATGTTGACAGGAGATGCAACGCAAACTGCAATCAAAATTGCTGAGGAACTGAGCATTGATGATGTGCGCGCGAATTTATTACCAGAAAATAAATTACAAGCGATGAAAGAGTTACAACAGCAGTATGGTACAGTTGCGATGATTGGGGATGGTGTCAATGATGCACCTGCATTAGCAGCAGCCGATATCGGTATTGCAATGGGTGGTGCAGGAACGGATGCCGCTCTAGAAACGGCACAAGTTGTGCTGATGAGTGATGATTTAACAAAGCTACCGTATACGATCAATTTAAGTAAAAAAACAGTGAAGATTATTAAGCAAAATATTATTTTCGCTTTAGGTTTAAAAGTAATTGCCTTATTATTAGTAATCCCTGGTTGGTTGACATTGTGGATTGCGATATTTGCAGATATGGGGGCAACTTTACTCGTTATTTTGAATTCACTACGATTATTAAAAACGAAATAGAATAAATTAATAAGATGGAAATTTAAAAATCACGTTTACACTACGAATAATTATGCTGAATCTAGAAAATAATAACGATTGGGAACTGAATAATTGAGTTATTTCAATGTACGGTATATGATTAGACGTAACATAAAACCAACAATTGAATGAGGCGAAAGTAAGAAATGTCGAATGGTAAATTGGTAAATGTGATGGAAGAAATTGTTCGAGGGCTTGTGAATTTTATGTTGCACGGTGTAGAGTATCAAACTTTTTGCCATTGTGAGCAATGTGAGATGGATGTTAATGCAATTGCATTAAATGTGTTGCCAGCAAGATATATAGTCTCACCAAAATCAAGAGACTTCGTATTTGAACAACTAAACACCCCAGAAAACCTTGAGGAAATAAATAAGCAAATTATTCGTGCGATTCATATAGTGAATCGATATCCAAGACATTAAAAAAGAGCTTTCTTCACTGAGAAGAGGGCTCTTTTACCGTTTTCAGTTAACTTTTCATGTGGAAATGTAGTAAACTTGAGATAGTATTTGGAAAGAGGGGAACAGACTATGCCAACACCTAGTATGGAGGACCACATAGAACAAATATATTTACTCATCGAAAATAAAGGATATGCCCGTGTGTCCGATATTGCGGAAGCTTTATCTGTTCTGCCTTCCTCAGTGACAAAGATGGTCCAAAAATTAGATAAAGACGGCTATTTAATTTATGAAAAATATCGAGGGTTAACTTTGACATCAAAAGGGCAAAAGTTAGGGAAGCGCCTCGTACAGAGACATGATTTATTAGAACAGTTTTTACGACTAATTGGTGTTGATGAGGAACGTATTTATGACGACGTTGAAGGTATCGAACATCATTTAAGTTGGAACTCAATAGACCGAATTGCAGATCTTGTTCAGCTTTTAGAAGAACAGCCCGAGCTGACAAAAAAGTTAGAACAAATGAAATAAAATCATAGTAAGTAATGATTGACAAGGAAAAGGGGATCATACATGAATCAATTAATGAAATCAGGACAAGTTGTAGATTTAACAATATTAGAAGAGCAAGGATCACGCTATATTTTAACAAACGGTGATATCGAAATTCCGTTAAATACTTCGGATGTAGAAGAGACATTAACAATTGGAGATATCGTAAAAGTATTTTTATACACAGACCGTCGTGGTAGCTTGCAAGCAACAACGGTAATTCCGCATATTACAGAAGCGAGTTATGGCTGGGCACGCGTATTAAAAGTGACGCAAGAAGGTGCTTTTTGTGATATTGGCACATCTCGTGAAGTACTTGTACGAGCGGAAGATTTACCTGCACTACAGGAAGTATGGCCACAAGCTGGGGATCATTTATATTTAACATTACGCACAGACCGCAACGGTGATTTATTTGGTCGTCTAATTACAGAAGAAAAAGTAAATGAAATGTATGAAGGTGCGCATGAGGATGCATTCAATAAAAACATTATTGCACGCCCGTATCGTTTATTACCAATTGGTTCGTTTTTAATTGGAGTAGAAGCTCCTTATCGTATTTTTGTACACCAATCTGAAATGAAGGCAGAGCCACGTTTAGGTCAGGATGTGCAAGTGCGTATTATTGATGTGAAAGAGGATGGCTCATTAAATGGTTCATTACTTCCACGTAAGCACGAAAGACTAGGGGAAGATGCGGAAAAAATCTTCGCTTATTTAGAAAGTGTTGGCGGAAAAATGCCGTTCCATGATAAATCAACACCTGAAGAAATTGAAGAAATGTTCAACATGAGTAAAGGTGCATTTAAACGCGCACTTGGAACATTAATGAAAGCTCGTAAAATCATACAACAAGATGGCTGGACGGAAATCGTTTAAGTCAACAACAATAACGAGAGAAAAGTAAAAGGCTAACAACATTGCAACCTTTTACTTTTTTTATTCGTACTATAAGGTAAATGCACATAGCATTAAATGTTCATTTTGAAAGGGGTATTTTAATATGAAACAAAAATGGATTGCACTCTTTGCAGTATTTGCACTTTTATTTTCAGGTATTTTTCCAATGTCCACATTTGCAGCGGACATGGCGCCGAAAAATCCAATCAATGAAAAATTAGGTGTACCAATTGTCGTTTATGGAAGTAATTTATCAGACGAGGAAAAGGACTATGTAAAAACGGCTTTACGGGTAGAGCAGGAATCTGAAATAGATGAAATAACAATCTCAGGACAAGATTTAGCCAAATACATTAAAGATAGTAACTCAAACTCGCGTATGTACTCATCTGCAAAAATTACGCGTCAAGATCAAGGGAAAGGGTTAACGATTAGTGTTGTTACCCCAGAAAATATTACACAAGTAACATCTGAAATGTATGCAAGTGCGATGTTAACAGCCGGAATTGAAGATGCAATTGTAGAAATTGCAGCGCCTAAGCCAGTAACAGGACACTCAGCATTAGTAGGTATTTATAAAGCATATGAGGTAAAAACAGGGGAAACATTAAATATCGAACGTACAGACGTTGCGAATGATGAGCTATCAGTTGCTACGTCATTGGCTGAAACGGCTGGTGTAAGCGATGAAAAGGTGGCAGAACTATTAACAGAAATTAAAAAAGTAATTGCTGAAAATAAGCCTGCTACAAAAGAAGAAGTACAAAAGATTGTAGAAGATCAATTAGCAAGGTTCCAAATAAATTTAAGTGATCAAGATCGCCAAATACTAGTAGATTTAATGAATCGAATTAGTAATTTAAATATCGACTTTAGTAAATTATCAAGCCAGCTTTCAGATTTGAGCTCAAAGTTTGAAGAAAAATTTGGAGCTATTTTAGAAGATGAAGGCTTCTGGCAAAGTGTAAAAAACTTTTTTAGTAATTTAATTGATACCATTTCTTCTTGGTTTACAAAAGAATAAGTGATTAAAAAGCTTCCAATTATGGAGGCTTTTTATTATTTATACTATTTAGAATTATGCTATATTTAATTTACAAAGAGGAGGGATAGTATGGAATTTAAATTGAACAAATCTAGTAACGGTCAAGGGGCATTTGAGTATGAGCTAGATGGGCAACGTGTAGCAGAAATTACTTGGATTGAGCAAGACGGGGTAATGTCAATGGATCACACATACGTATCTGATGTACTACGAGGTCAAGGCATGGCGAAAAAGCTGTTAGATGCAGCTGCAAACTATGCACGTGAAGAACAATTAAAAATGACGGCTGTTTGCTCTTATGTCGTTTCTGCATTTGAAAAAAGTAAAGAGTACGACGATATTAAAGTTTAAAAAATAACGGGCAAGTAATCAGACTAATAAATAAAGGATATTCGCTCACAATCGCTTTACGTGAATGAATATCCTTTTCTTTTCGTATTTACATCATTGTAAAAAGTGAAATAATAGTAGTAATAATAAGTGCTACACCGAAAAGAGCAGAAATTTCCATCCACTCAAAACCGACTTCTTTATCTTGGAACATATACACCACTCCTTTACGATAATACTAATAATCTACCCAAAAATACCTTAAATAAAACAATTGCATTAAAGACATACTATAAATACTTGAAATTTTTGCGATAAAGTTTCGAGTGGAAGACATCGTTTAGTTAGATGTTGAATGTTTTAAATGCGGCATTTAGGGTAAAAATACTAATAGGTAATTTATTTTCGGGAGGAATGCTTAATGGCGAAATTAAAAGGTAAAGGCGTTGTTTTAGCAGGTTTAGTTGCTGGAGTGGCCTCTATGTTAAGTAAAAAGGAAAACCGTGATAAAGCGGTCGGATTATTAAATGATGCAAAAACAAAAGCAACAAAGGTGATAGCAGATCAAAAGAAAAATTTCGAGAGTATGACAGCACAAAATAATTCTACTCAGGAAAATTTAATCGCAACTGGAGACGTAGCAGGCGATGTAGCACAAGCACCAGCTGGATCTAAAACTTTAACTATTCAAGAAAATAAGTTTATCGATGAAGGCGGCGCACAAACTGCAATCGATGCATTTAATAAGCATCAAGGTTAAGCAGATGTCACAGATTTTTTCTGTATTTATTTAAGTATGCTCGATAAATTGCTAAAAAAACTGTGATATTCACAAAAAAAAGACACAATTCAATTGAATTGTGTCTTTTCCAATAAAAAATTAAGCTTTAACAACTTCTTTTTTCATTGTTTTGTTTTTAGCAAGGTTTACGTGCCAAGAAAGTGCTTCCTCTAGGATGTGAGGAGTATGTGCACCACCTGTTGCTTCAACTGCGCGGTCGTAGTAATCGCGTAATTGCTCTTTGAAATCTGGGTGTGCACAGTTTTCGATGATTAACTCAACACGCTCTTTTGGAGCAAGACCACGTAAGTCTGCAATCCCTTGCTCAGTTACGATTACATCTACATCATGTTCAGTGTGGTCTACGTGAGAAACCATTGGTACGATTGAAGAAATCGCGCCACCTTTTGCATATGATTTCGTTACGAAAATACCAAGACGAGCGTTACGAGCGAAGTCACCAGAACCGCCGATACCGTTCATCATTTTTGTACCTGAAACGTGTGTAGAGTTTACGTTACCGTAGATATCTAACTCAAGTGCCGTGTTAATAGAGATTAAACCTAAACGACGGATAACTTCTGGGTGGTTAGAAATTTCTTGTGGACGTAAGCAAATTTTATCAGCATACTTTTCTAAGTTGCCGTATACTTTTTTCTGTAATTCTTCTGTTAATGTAATTGAAGTTGCAGCAGCAAAGCGTACTTTACCAGCATCAATTAAGTTGAAAACTGCATCTTGTAATACTTCAGAAGCAACAACTAAGTTTTCGAACTCAGAATCAGCAAAGCCATCTAATACAGCGTTCGCAACAGATCCTACACCAGATTGTAATGGCATTAATTCATTTGTTAAACGACCCGCTTTAATTTCAGAACGGAAGAAGTCTAATAAAATGTTTGCCATGTTTTGAGTTTCCTCATCTGGAGGAACGATTAATGAAGGAGCATCTGGCTCTTCAGAAATAACGATTGCTTGGATTTTCTCAACTGGAACACGGATACCGATTTCACCGATACGTGTTTCAGCATTCATCATCGGAATTGCTTCACGTTTACCTTGTTCACCAGGAACGTAGATATCGTGGATACCAATTAATGCTTCTGGGTGAGAAATGTTTAACTCGATAATAATATTTTCTGCGTACTCAGCGAAAATTGGTGAGTTACCAACAGAGTTTGTTGGGATAATTAAGCCATCTTCAGTAATTGCAACAGCTTCTAAAATTAAGTGTTTAATTGGACCCATAATACCTTGACGTACTAATTCAGCATTGTGAGAAAGGTGAGCGTCTACGTATTTGATATCGCCTTTGTTAATTAAACCACGCATTACCGCATCCCCTTGGAACGGACCACGTTTGTTAATAACACCTGCAGCAGCAAGGTAGTTATCAACTTCAGGACCTAAAGAAGCCCCTGTATATACATCAATTTTAATTTGTTCAGTTTTAGCGCGTTCAGCTAAAGCCATTGGTACTACTTTTGCATCTCCAGCGCGAGTAAATCCAGACATACCTACTACTGTGCCATCTTGAATTAAAGCAGCAGCCTCTTGTGCAGATACGACCTTATCTGCTAATTGTTTTAAACCTAAACGTTTCTCAACTCGTGGATCCATATTAAAAATCCTCCCCTAAAAGTTTTTTGATGGTTGTGAGCTATTAGAAAATCTTTGAAAGAATTTTCTGTTTATTTAGCCAGATAACAATCTGACAGATAAGATAATAATATCATCAAATTGTCACATTTTCCCCTCATACAACATAAAAGCGCTTAAAAGGTGTATAAAAGGGAATAAACAAGTAGAACCGATGAATGAGGTGGGATTTGCAAAGTTTAAAATGAGCATGAGGTAGCAAAAATATACTATGTGTGTTGAAAAAAACATTCAAAAGTGCTATTTATCAAGAATGACTTATTAGGAAATTTCAAACATATGAGCGAATCTCGTTGTATAGACTATTCTATAAACAGGTTGGTGTGCTATTTTAACTTGATTCAGCAGAATCCCTACACTTCTATAATTTGGGATAAATGCTAAAAGGCGCAATTCTATTCAGTGGGGTTCAAACCCCGGCTGAATCAAGTTAAGCCCCGGCGGATATCACAGATTTTTAAGGGAGATTTTTCGAGCTAGCTCGAAAAAATCTGGACGCAATTACGCCGAGGCGTAATTGATCAATCAAAAAACGACTTGCACATTTACAAGTCGTTTTTGATATAGTCATTAGAAGCCTAAAGAACGTCGGAAGTAACTTGCGTAACGTTGGCTTACTGGAATACGTGTACCGTCTTTCATAATTAATAAGAATGTTGAGTGAGAATCTGGTTGGATCTCTTCAATAAAGTCAATATTGACGATGTATGAACGGTGACATCTAATGAATGAATCAGATGCTAAGAATAATTCTAAGTCGCTTAAGTTTAAGCGGTGGTAGCCTTCCCGGTGCATTGTTTTTACAAATGTTTTACGAAGTTGCGTTTCTAGGTAAATGACTTCGCTATGTTTAATTGGGTACCAGCAGTCATCGATTTTTACTGTGATATAATTGGTTAAAAATGGTGATGGCTTTTGTGGGAAAATGGCAGTAATTGCCCCTTTTGTTTCGCCTTCTTCGATAAGAGGGATACTCATACCATAGTAAGGAACACCGAAAACATCAGACTCGATATAAGAATTGATTTTTTGACCGTAAGCTAAAGCTTTATAAGCAGCGGAACCTTCTTTAATAGGGTCACCTGGTTTAATTTTTAGGTCGACTTTTTTGCTAGGTTGGTAGTAGAAATATTCACTTGTATCTGAGATAGCAATTGACGTATTTTCTGGGAAAAACTCTTTAATGACATCCATAATTTCTTCGATTTGTTTTGGATTCACTTCTAACACCTCTTTATAAGCATTTTAAACAATTATGAACTATTTTACTACATATTAAAAGCAATTAGGTTGGGAAGATTTTTTTTGCTATACCGAAAGGATAAATTCTTTTAAAACTGTTTATAGTAGCATATTAATATATGGATGCTTATTGGATAAAAAGGTGATAAATGTATGTATATTTATGTGGGAATTTTAAGGAATAATAGCGTCATTTGAAAAAAGAGGGAATCGGTTGATATTTTAGAACTATTCGAATTGTTAAAATTAGGTTGTAAGAAAAACATAAATTATGGTAATATTCACTATAGTTACTAAAACGTGAATAAGTCATTAAATGCAAAGAAATATTGCATTAGAAATGTGAACTAAAATGATGAATAATAGCTTCACTTTACATAATTATATAAAATACATAGTTTTTACTTATTCATAACATTTCAATATAACATTCAAAGATCAAATTACTTTTGGCTGATAGGGGCATCATCCTTCACTATATTGCATGTAAGATGTTTGTCTAAAGAATAACAGAATATTTATGTCTGAAGAAAGATGGGATAATCTATGCAACTACATCAACATTCAATATCTGAAACGATATCGAAAAGGTATTTTCAGGAAATTGATAGTATTAATCAATACGTGGGTATTGAGGATTTTTATGTATTGGAGTCGAAGCTTTTATTTGAAGTTTATCATTTAGAAGCAACGAAAGCGAAGAAGACTTTACATGAGATTATTGATATTTTATCTGCGCGTTTTGGCAAGCAGGTTATTAAAGTTGTGCGTCACTACTTCATTACTATCTCATCGATTGTTGCGCGTAAACTGCTTGATAATCAAGTTCCATCGAAAAAAGCATTTGCATTTAATTTAGCATGCGCAGATATGATTGAAAATTCAATGAAGGATGCTGAGTTTTTACAATTTGCGGATGATTTAATTGATTTTTACGTGTATTTTATTGCAGATCGTAAGCAGCCAACATTCCGCCATCAAACGGTTAATAAAGTAATTATGTATATTAATGATGAACTTGAAAACGATTTAACAGTTGAGAGCATTGCCGCGAACTTCCATATTAGTACAAGTCATTTATCACGAATATTCCGTGAACATGTGGGGATTACATTAGTAGAGTATTTAAATGTGCGCCGAGTAGAAGAATCTCAATATTATTTGCGCCATACTAATAAGGGAATCACATCTATTTCTGAACAATTCCATTTTTGCAATCAAAGCTATTTCACGCGAATTTTCAAAAAGTATACAGGTGTAACGCCAAAGCATTTCCGTGATGAGCTTCACCATGAATTTTACCGTTTTGAAATGATTGAAATCGAGTATGAGAATGCCTAAAATAGAATGGATAGTACAAGCTTGACGATGTGTTTATTGTAAGAAGTAATTAAGTTGAAAAATGAAATAGAAACCTTATAAACTCTGCACTACAAACTGTTGTAAAGGCGATTTTTTGCCTAAAGTCAACAAATTGTGAGTGCAGTTTTTTGTTGTGAGGGAAATTTAGTTGAAGATGTGCCTGTGATTTTATGTTTTGTTAAAAGTGCGTTATACTTCAAAATAGTTTAACTTATTTCAGCGTACATCCCGAGAGCTTCAGGGGGGAGTTAAACAAGTTTCCCCGGCGGATGTCGCAGGTTTTTAAGCAAGTAGGAAGTTAGCCAAAAGACGCCTCGTCCTATGGTCCTGAGCTCGGAAAAGTCTGGACTAAAGTTAATTGAGGCGTAATTAATTGATGAGAAGGTGAACGATGAAACGATGGAAGTTATTTGTTCTATTCGCTATGACAACTATTGTATTAACAGGTTGTCAGTCTGTGGAAAATGGAGAGGGCTTTTTTTATAGTACTTTTGTAAAACCGATGAATTTTTTATTAGACTTTTTTGGAAATACTCTTTTTAATGGAAGTTATGGATTAGCCATTATTACAATCACAATACTCATTCGATTAATTTTAATGCCCTTTATGTTGAAGAACTATCGCTCTCAAGCGGTTATGCGTGTGAAGATGGATGAAATTAAGCCGAAAATGGATGAAATTCAGAAAAAGTTAAAAGCAGTTGAATCCAAAGAAGAACAAATGACGCTCCAGCAAGAAATGATGCAAGTTTACCGAAATGCAGGCGTTAATCCAATCAATATGGGTTGTTTACCAATTCTCATTCAATTACCAATTATTATGGGGTTATATTTTGCCATTTCACATTCTGCTGATGTAAAATCACATGAGTTTTTATGGTTTAGTTTAGGGTCACCAGATATGATTATGACGGCGGTTGCCGGAATTATTTACTTTATCCAATCAAAAGTTTCATTAGCAACAGTTCCGGAAGCTCAAAAAGCTCAGATGAAGCTAATGATGTATATTTCACCGATAATGATTGTATTCATTTCATATTCTTCCATGGCCGCGCTCCCTTTATATTGGTCTGTTGGGGGAATTATATTAATTGTACAAACGTATATCGGAAAAAGGTATTATTCAGATTTACCAAAACAAAGCTAAACCAAAAAGGTCGGGGCAATGATGTGCCTCGATTTTTTAGCAGTTAAGTAACAAGAGGTATGTTGTGCCAGTTGATGCAAGGTGTGCCCAATTAAAGGAGAAAAGAATGAAGAAAATTAAGAACGAGAAAGCCATTTCGCTATTATTAGTAGCAGCCGCAAGTTTTTCGGCGCTATATTTTATTATTCAACGAAATATGAATGCCGCAATTTTATCGATGACAATTATGTTTACGTTAACGAACTTTTTTAGGTCCCGTACGTTTAAAGAACAAGGTCACGAAAAAGAATCAAAATGGATGAAAAAGATGTCGATAACTTTTGCCGTTTTATCTGTACTCGTATTAATCATCATGATAGCTGGCTGAGAATAGTAGGGTTCTAGGGGAAGGTGAATAAGATGAAATCAAATAAGAAGAAAAGTAGCCCGATTGTTGCGGGTGCCATCATCTCATTGTTACTCATTATTGCAATCATTGGCTCGGTCATTTATAAATACGATGTCGCGAATCGAGATGTGGCAAATGAAAATGATGCAGTAACAGGACAAGTGCCACCGGATGATGGTGAACAAGAGCCATCAAACGATAAATTGGATTTAAACACGGGAGAACCAGAACAACCACAAACAACGCCCAATGAAGGCAATGATCCAAAAGAAGGTAATACAGATTCACCAAATACCCCACCAGCAAGTGCGAATGGCGATGGAACTACGGGTTTAAAAAGTGAAACAGATGCACCAAAGGAACATGAAGTTGTGAAAAAGGAAAATGGTTATATCGTTGGCCAACAGCCTGCGAAAGAACCGACATATGTAGAAAATATTTTAATTGCGAATAAAAAATACCCTTTACCAGCTACTTTCAATGAAGGGGAATCAGCTAAAGCACGCGCGGCGCTGGACGAGATGATTGCCGCGGCAGGCCAACAAGGATATACACTCGTAGCTTTTAGTGGTTTTCGTTCATACGAATACCAAACGGATCTATACAATCGTTATGTAAACCGTGATGGTAAAGATGCTGCTGATCGTTATAGTGCTCGCCCAGGCTATTCTGAGCATCAAACAGGCTTAACGTTTGATATTGGGGAGAAGGGCAAAGAAGACTTATGGTTAACGAGTGAGTTTGGTGAAACACCAGCTGGAAAATGGTTAGCGACCAATGCACATAAATATGGGTTTATTTTACGTTATCCAGAAGGGAAGGAAGACATTACTGGCTATATGTATGAGTCATGGCATTTTCGTTATTTAGAAGGAGACACGGCAACGAAGGTATATGATGCAGGTGTCACATTGGAAGAATATTTAGGGATAGAGTAAAATAGCACTACAAAAAAGGGTATTCTGACATCGCGTCAGAATACCTTTTTTTGTTGGATCATAGTTATAAAATAGGAGAGAGCAATCTTGAAAGAGACTCTTTAAACTTTATAAGATTTGAACGGTTTGCATAAATTTCTGGCGTAAGCTCCGAGCAGTCTAATATGTCCGATTCAAAAAGTTCAGCTAGCTGGTGGGCAAGTATGCGGTCGTAAATTAAGGCATTCACCTCAAAGTTTAAACTAAAGCTACGCACATCAATATTTGCGGTACCAACTGAAGCGACCTCATCATCAACGACAATCATTTTTGCATGAATAAATCCTTTTTCATAATGGTAAACTTTTGCTCCAGCTTGAACAAGTTGCCCAACATATGAATAGGTTGCCCAGTAGACGAAAAGATGGTCTGGTTTATTTGGTATCATAATACGTACATCTACCCCCGACAAAGCAGCAATGCGAATCGCATCCATAAAGGCATCATCTGGAATGAAGTAAGGTGATTGAATATAGACAAATTTTTGGGCGTTGGAAATTAACCGTAAGTAATTATTTTTTATAACTTCCCATTCCGTATCAGGTCCACTCGAAACAATTTGCAAAGCGACATTCCCTTTTTGCGGGATGATGGGGAAGTAACGATCGGAATATTCGATTTGATGATGAGTACTAGCTTGATTCCAATCGAGTAAAAAACGTGTTTGTAAAGGGTGTACAGCGCTTCCTTCAATGCGTAAATGTGTATCGCGCCAATAGCCAAATCGATCCGATAAACCTAAATATTCATCTCCTACATTAAAACCACCTGTATAACCGATACGTCCATCAATGACAACAATTTTGCGGTGATTTCGGAAATTTAAACGGGGGTTGATGAGCGGAAGGATAGATGGAAAAAAGACTTCTACCTCGGCACCCAACTCCATTAAACCTTTGAAATGATGCTTTTTTACACGACGTGAACCCATTTCGTCGTATAAAATACGTATTTTTACACCTTGCCTCGCCTTTTTTTTGAGGGCATTTAAAATGCGCTGTCCTAAATTATCCAGCTTGAAAATATAGTATTGGATATGGATATGGTTTTTTGCCGCAAGAATGTCGTGAATTAAGGCTTCGAACTTGTCGCTCCCATCACTAAAAACTTTGATATCATTGTCCTGCGTCAAAACGGCATGATTGGTTGTTAAATTCATATAAATTAAGTGATTGTATTCTTTCATATGTTCTGTGCGAAATTCGAGCTCATCATTTTTAATCGCTTCAACTTGATAACTAATCAGTTTATCGATGCCGATATCTTTTTGACCGTCCCAGCGAAATAAATGTTTTTTTCGAAGTTGTCGCCCTAAAAGTAAATATAAAACAAATCCGAAAAATGGTATGAAAAATAACACGAGTAACCATGCCCACGTAGAGGAAGGCTTTTTACGCTCTAAAAAAATAATGACTAATGCAAATAAAATATTTAAAAGCATAACGATAGGGAAAATGGATTTATAATCAAAAAGTGCACTCAAAGTTTCACCTTCTTTAGCTATTTTCATATCATTATACCGTATTCTTCAATTGCTTAATATGAGACAATTGTGAAAAAAAGGGTTACCTGCATTGTTACGCATACAATAAAGGCAACTTCGATTTTTTAATACTCCTCTAAATGAAAATAAATATCTGAGAAGTCGAGCCGCTGCAATTTCTCCGAATTAATAAAAAAGCTAATGATACCACTATCACCCCACATAATTTGTTGTTCATCATTCGACACAATTTGTAAGAGTAATGTGTCATAATGTTGTAAATGCGGAAATGACTCTCTAAAGTCATGTTCAATAAAATAGGGATAGCCCCCAATTTTGTGATCCGCTGCTAAATAATTTACTAAATAAATATCATGAAAAGAGCGTTCATCTAATGTAATAAATTCATTCATGATAGCTTGGTTGAAATAATTCTTTAAACGATAATCCATTATAGAAACTGGTTCGAATGATTGATTAAAATGTAGTTTCATTTCTTGCCTAATTGGGAAGCAACGAAAATCCGCGCGATTCATATAAGAAAAATCAAGTTCATAAGTGTCATCTATTTCATTTAGTAAAACATATTGCACGTGGAAGTAATGCCGCGCAGCGTTAGGCTTTACTTGTGAGGAGCATTGCTGAGAAATATAAAATTGCAATATTCCCTTCAGCGGAAATGGGTGATCTAGCTGAAACTCAGAAAAGTTAATTTGCGCGAGTAATCGCATAAACTGCCCATCGTCATCTTTAGGGTGTGTAATTCCTTTAGGTAAATACGGAATACCCGCAAACTTACTTTCATGTATAAGAGTTGCATATTTTAAAGGTTCAATAATAGCGACTTGGGTTGCGGAGCCTTTTAAGTAGTTATGAAAATGAATCAATTCTTTTGGGATAAAAATATCCTTTTTAACATCCCTCATAGAATCCCTCCTCGTAAGTAATATCGGAATAGTGTGGAAATAGTTATTCTCCACAGAAAGTTGCGTAATACTACAATATTTCCCCTTGTATTTGTCATTAAACATGATTAAAATTTAGTAATAAAGGGTTTTTACTATGGCTGTAGTGGAAATGTGTAAAATGCATTATTTCTCCACTCAAAAATAATAAAAATCATATCGTTTTAAGAAAGATATCTTAAAAAATAAGTCGATAGTTATAACGGATAATTTTTTAGTTATTAATGAAAATGACAGCATAAGATTTACTTCGGGAAATTTCAGAGAAAGAATGTTTACATTAAATGTAATAAGGTTATACTCAAAGTGAAAGTTTTTACATTTGTAACAAAATTGAAAGATTTTCCGATGTAAATAAGTGGTATGATGAAGATGTAGAAGGTCAGACCTTTGAGATCTTTCGAAGAGGTTCCTGACAAATTGAGCGGCGGATTATGCAGAGGCTGCTTGGAACTTTAATTTTAATGATTCGTTATATATTTTACTTAAGGAAAGGTTGAGGTGTAGAGAAATGGCGAAAGAGATTGATTTAAAACGTATTGTTACAAACTTATCTAAATTAGGTGTTACGGCGACAGTTACGAAATCTCGTATCGAACTTTTAAAAGTTTTAACACCACCAACACAAACTCCACAAACACAAAATTGATTAAATACTAAAGACGCCCATTGATTCTAAAAAATCAGTGGGCGTCTTTAAGCATAAAAAAGACAACTGGCGCGACTTTTATAAGTTGCACAAGTTGTCTTTTCTTTTAGTCTTCTTCCGGATCATTTGCAGAGAACATATACGTGCGGTAATGGAACTTCATACCAAACACAAGTCCGATTGCAAGTGCATTCCCCATTAACGAACTACCACCGTAACTTAAAAACGGTAGAGGTATACCGGTAATAGGTAATAATTGAATTGTCATTCCGATATTTTCAAAAACGTGGAACGTAATCATCGCAATAATCCCTGCACAAACGTATGTACAGAAAGGATCTTTTAGTAAAAGTGTTGTCTTTGTTAAATGATAAATTAATAGGAAGAATAGACAGATAACCGCACTTGCACCGATAAAGCCCCATTCTTCTCCGATCACTGCAAAAATAAAGTCTGTATGATTTTCAGCGACATATACTTCACGACCTTGATAGCCTTTCCCGAAAACTTCACCTGAGCCAATTGCATTTAATGAAGTGATTAAATGATAGCCATCAGATGTGGCGTAAGAATAAGGATCTAACCAAGAGTAAATCCGTGCAGCTTGATAGGACTGGAATCCAAATGTTTTTTCTAGGAAGTCTTGCATATAAACAGCCATCCATAGTAACGAACCACCAAGTGCAGCTGCTCCCCCAAAGAGCGGGAGAATAATTTTCCAAGAAACACCTGCAACAATGATGAGGGCTGCTGTAATCGCAAGAAACACAAGTGATGAACCTAAATCGGGTTGGAGCATAATTAATGCTAAGGGTACTGCTAAAGTTAATCCAATTTTTAAAAGAAGCATAAAATCTGTCTTCAATGTTTTTGTCGGATTGGCAACATGGTGCGTGCTAATTAAATATGCGGCTGCAAGAATATAAAAGGTTTTCATAAATTCTGCTGGCTGTATACTCCCAATTGGCGTTGCAAACCAACTTTGTGCCCCATTTCGGAATATCGTTAATCCAGTTGACGGGGGAATGATTACTACTGCGGCAAGCAAAGCTATTCCAAACCAGTAAAATGGCCATGCAAGCCTCTTATATTGATCAGGATCAAAGTACATAACGAATGCAACGATGAATGCGCCAATCATATAATTTAAAATTTGTTTGGGGACGAAATTTTCCCCATATTGCCCCGATGTTTGGGCAGAAGAAATCGCCAATAAACTAACACAAAGAAAAATTATTAATATAATGGCGAGTGGCCAGTCAAAACGTTTATTGAAACTAAGTTTATTTGTATCCATTCGTTTCACCTTATCATCTAAAAATATTTATTTCTATTAAAAAAGAAGCACTTTTGTAACTCGTTTAACTTTATCATATTCCACAGAAAATTACTTTAGGAAGCTCATTGTAAAAGTTGTGACGAAACAGCGCAGAAAATGTTTCAAATTCGTTCGATAAGTCATATAATAATCATACATAATTGTGTTTAAAGGGGCGTGTGTGTTGTGGCAAAGAAATTGAAATCCGCAGAAGATTTTATGCATCATTTATATATACATATGAATGACGTGGATCATTTTGTAATTTTTAGCGGCATTTCGCTAAAACAATTTTTACCTGCATTAGAATCTGTAAAAAATGTTTTACTTTTAAAACACGCATACGAAGATGGCTCTTTTAATATGCATACGCAATTTGACTTTGTAAGCAGTGAAGAGATGCAAGGTTTTTTAAAAACGGAACAGGATTTGAAAAACGACCTTTGTTGGATTGATTTTACGACAGAAAAAAATGTGGATACATTAACGCCGCTGGAACAAGCTGAGTTGCTTTATTTCAGTCATAAACGTGAGCCGTTAACGACACCGTTCATAGGTAAATTGCAAAATCGATATGCCTACTATTCTTCCATATCCGATAAAATGACGAAAGTGTATTTTCGTTTTATCGGAGACTCTGAATTATTAGTAGCGAATTTATTCAATCAAATGATCAAGGAAAAAGAAGGTGTAGGAAGCTTTTGGCGCAGAAAAAATAAAGATAATTTGCCAGTAATGGACCCTTCAACATTGCGTTTATATAGACCGTTTGTGAAGGAAGGCGCATTATTATCTCTATATAAACTAGACAAACCGAGTGCTCATTATGGAATTGAGATTCGCACGTTAGCGGATTATAATTTTCCAGATGAAGTATGGGATGATTTAGATGAACTATTAAAACTTAGCTATGATGAACTAATACAAATCAGTTAACACTCACAGCTGCTGCAGTGAGTGTTTTTAATGAATATGATGAAACGTAATCCGTATCGGTAAAGATTCGTGATACACTATGCTTAGAAAAAAATGGAGGTCGCAAAATGAAAAAAAGAATCGGTTTATTGTATGGAGGGAAGTCTGCGGAACATGAAGTCTCGTTGTCGACGGCACAGGCTGTAACGCAAGCTTTGAATTTTAATGAATATGATGTACATCCGATTTTTATTACATTGGATGGCGAATGGCGTGTAGGACCTCAATTAATAGAACCAGCACAATCGTCTGAACAATTACAATTTGATACAACGGCAGATTATGCTGCGAATAATATTAGACAATTTATTGAAGCGCATATGGAAAACCCTTTTGATGTTATATTCCCGTTACTGCACGGAACGAATGGTGAAGATGGTACCGTTCAAGGGCTTTTAGATGTTTTAAATATCCCTTATGTAGGCAACAGCGTACTTAGTTCGGCTGCTGGGATGGATAAGGTCGTGATGAAGCAGTTATTCGAAATGGCGGATTTACCTCAATTACCATATGTGTACTTCATTCGCAGTGAGTGGGAAGGCGATCGTACAGAATGGATTAAGAAGTGCGAACGAAAACTTGGCTACCCAATGTTCGTCAAGCCAGCAAATTTAGGTTCAAGTGTCGGTATTAGCAAAGCAACAAATACACAAGAATTAGAAAAGGCTGTTCAATTTGCTCTTCAATATGATCGTAAAATCGTTGTGGAGCAAGGAGTTATTGCCCGGGAAATCGAGCTTGCCGTACTTGGAAACGATACACCAGAAGTTTCAGTAGCGGGAGAAATCAAACCAGTAACGGAATTTTATGATTATGATTCAAAATATAAAGATGGCTCAACGGTATTAATCATTCCAGCTGAACTACAAGGGAATGTATATCAAGATTTAGTCGGTATGGCGAAAAAGGCATTTAAAGCAATTGATGGGTCAGGTTTAGTGCGGGCTGACTTTTTCGTGACTGTGGATAATAAAATATATATTAATGAAGTAAACACGATGCCTGGATTTACACCAGTAAGTATGTACCCGCTATTATGGCAGCATACAGCCGTAACGTATCCGCAATTAATCGATCAATTAATTGCCTTAGCCGTAGAGCGTCATACAGAAAAACAAAAGCTCCAATACAAAAGAGATTGAGTGGGATAAAGAGTGAAAAAAAACTTACAGCAACTTGCAACGTGGTTAAAAATTGAACAGCAATTATTTCAAGATACGATCGTAACAGGGATTTCGATTGATACGCGTACGATTCAGCCAGGCGATTTATTTATCCCTTTTCGAGGTGAGGCGGTCAATGGGCATCGTTTTGTCGAGCAAGCATTTGAAAAAGGGGCAGCCGCTTCTTTATGGATGAAGGACGAACCGAATCCACCCGCAAACTACCCATTAATTTTCATTGATGATCCGGAAGTGGCGTTGCAGGAAATGGCGATTGCTTACCGTAACGAACATCAAGCGACGTTTATTGGTATTACTGGTTCAAACGGGAAAACTTCATCAAAAGACATTTTAGCAAGTGCGCTCGCGCCGTATTATAAAGTGCAAAAAACGATTGGTAATTTTAATAATCAACTAGGTTTACCGATTACAATTTTGCAATTAGATGAAGATACGGAAATCTCTGTGCTTGAGATGGGGATGAGCGGCTTTGGTGAAATTGAATATTTAACGAAATTAGCACGTCCTCATTATGCGATTATTACAAATATCGGGGAAGCACATATGCAAGATTTAGGCTCCCGTGAAGGAATTGCACAGGCAAAATTTGAAGTTGTTCAAGGTTTAGAACCAGATGGCATACTGTTTTTTGATGGTGACGAGCCATTACTCCAACAGTTAATAGCAAAAAATGAAAATTTACAAACGCAATCATTTGGTTTTACGAAAGAGCAAAATTTAATCGCTTCAAACATTCATACATCAGAGTCGGGAAGTCACTTCCACGTAGAAGGATTAATTGATGGAGATTTTTTCATTTCTGTTTTAGGTGAACATCAAGTGAAAAATACATTAAGCGCGATGCTTGTCAGTAAAGCGCTTGGTTTAACGGATGAACAAATTCGAACGGCGTTAAAACAGGCTACTTTAACAGATATGCGTATGCAGCTCATGCCAGTTGGCAATAAATTATTTATTAATGACGCCTATAATGCTGCACCAACTTCGATGCATGCCGCGATTCATTTTATCCAGCAAACTGAGATTCGCGATGAGAAATGGTTAGTGCTTGGCGATATGTTGGAGCTTGGGCAAGATGAACAGCGTTACCACGAGGAAATTGCAAAAGTAATTGATTCTGACAAGACGACGTATGTTTGTCTATTCGGCCCCCGTATGAAGTGGCTTTATGAGAAATTACAAACGGTCTTTGATGAGCAGCACCTTCTCTATACGGAAGAAGATTATGCAATCATTATCGAGAAAATTAAACTGCACGCAACTAAGCAATCATTACTATTAGTAAAAGGTTCGCGCGGTATGCAGTTGGAGAATATTATAAAAGGCGTCGAGTTAGCATAATGCTAGCTCAACGCCTTTTTGTACATATCACATTGGATGATTGGAGTGGATTAAATGTCGATTGGCATACTTTTTTTACACGGATTTTCCGGTGGACCGTATGAAGTTCAGCCATTTGCCGATTATGTCCAAGAAAAAACAGAATGGCTTATAGCGATTCCAACATTATCGGGTCATGGTGAAGCAGAGGATTTAGCAATGAAGGGATATAAAGCGCATAATTGGTTAATGGACGCTGAAATTGCGTACCGCCGATTGGCAAAGCAAGTAGATGAAATTATCATTGTTGGTTTTTCGATGGGGGGCGTCATTGCCATGTATTTGGCAACGCGCTACAAGGTGAAGAAGTTAGTACTATTAAGTGCTGCTGCAAAATATATAAGCCCATCACAATTAGTGAAAGACTTCCGTTTAGTCGCGACAGATGCAATGCATAAAAACTTGCAAGATAACGAATTATTTGCTCGCTATAAATTTAAATTTTTGAACGTCCCATTTAGTGCAACTGTAGAATTTATGAAAGTTGTTCAAAAAACAGCGCCCTACATTAAAAATATAAAATGTCCAACATTTATTGTACAAGGATTATTGGATGGCATTGTGCCGAGCCAAACTGCGCGAATACTGCATGACCAAATTCAATCAAAGGAAAAACTGTTGTATCTTTCAGCATGTGGCAAGCATCATATTTGTTATAGTGATGATTGTGAAGAATGGTTTGAGAAAGTGCTGAATTTTTTAACTTGATTCAGCAGAATTGGGGAACAAAGGCAAAACCCGTCACGTCCTGTGACAACGCCTTTGTGATCAACATCGTGTTGACCCAAGTCCCGGCGGATGTCATAGATTTTTGAAGGAAGAAGGATGTCAGCCTAAAAACGTCACAGAGAATGAATAAACAGTTTATTTAGATACAAGCATTATCATTGCATACTGCTACAACCCATGTTAGACTGATGTAAGCAATGGATACATTTTGTACGAGGACTCTTCAGACTTTATTGATGAAGAGTACTTTTTTTTGAACTTAACGGTTTTATTCTATTTTTTAAACTTTTAATCCAAATTAGAATCGTAGAATTGAACCGCTCGGCAAAGACCGGGCTTTCCTATTCGTATAATAAACTCTACAAATAATGTAGAGATAAATTTAAAGTAACGGAAACGTTCCATATACATTGGCTCGAATTTGCCGCCATGTCATCTGAAAATGTAACCATTTGTCGACTTATAAGGAAAAAGGAGATTGAATAGTTTGACAAATTTTTCAGAATTAAATATTAGTGAATCTACATTACGTTCAATTAAACGTATGGGATTTGAAGAAGCAACACCAATTCAAGAGGGAACAATCACATTTGCAATGGATGGCCGTGACGTATTAGGTCAAGCGCAAACTGGTACGGGTAAAACAGCTGCATTCGGTATTCCGTTAATCGAGAAAATCGATCCAAAAAACCCAAATATCCAAGCATTAGTAATTGCTCCAACTCGTGAATTAGCAATCCAAGTTTCAGAAGAACTTTATAAATTAGGTTATGACAAGCGCGTAAAATTATTATCAGTTTACGGAGGTCAAGAAATCGGCCGTCAAATCCGTGCGCTTAAAAACCGTCCACAAATTATCGTAGGTACACCAGGTCGTATTCAAGACCATATTAACCGTCGTACTCTAAGATTAGATGAAGTACAAACATTAGTATTAGACGAAGCAGATGAAATGTTAAACATGGGCTTCATTGATGATATTAATGCTATTTTAGAATCTGTTCCTGATAATCGCCAAACGTTATTATTCTCAGCTACAATGCCTCCAGCAATCCGCAAAATTGCTGAAACATTCATGAATAACCCAGAAGTGGTTAAAATCAAAGCAAAAGAATTAACAATGGAAAACATTGAGCAGTTCTTCGTAAAAGCTACTGAGCGTGAGAAATTCGATGCACTTTCTCGTTTATTAGATGCTCAAAAGCCTGAATTAGCAATTATCTTCGGTCGTACAAAACGTCGTGTAGATGAGTTAAGCCAAGCGTTAGGTTTACGTGGTTTCCTTGCAGAAGGTATTCATGGTGACTTAAGCCAAGCAAAACGTATTTCAGTATTACGTCAATTTAAAGAAGGTAAAATTGACATTTTAATCGCAACAGACGTAGCAGCTCGTGGTTTAGATATTTCAGGTGTAACACATGTTTACAACTTCGATATTCCACAAGATCCAGAAAGCTATGTTCACCGTATCGGACGTACAGGCCGTGCTGGTAAATCAGGTGTTGCTGTAACATTCGTAACACCACGTGAAATGGGCTACTTACGCATCGTTGAAGAAACAACGAAAAAACGTATGACACCATTACGTACTCCTACATCAGAGGAAGCATTAGTAGGCTTACAAGAAGATGCAATGAAAAACCTAGTGGAATTAGTACAAAATGAAGATATTAGTAAATACCGTGAATTAGCGGCTCAATTATTAGAAAATAATGAAGCGCTGGATTTAGTAGCAGCTGCATTGAAATCAATTACAAAAGAACCGGATGCAACACCGATTTCATTAACGGAAGAGCGTCCATTACCAATGCGTCGTGACCGTTCTAATGGCGGTGGTCGTGGTGGAAATGATCGCGGTCGTTCAAGTCGCGGTGGTTACGACCGTCGTGGCGGTAGCGGTGGAGATCGTCGTCGTGAAGGTGGCGGACGTCGTGATTCAGGTCGTCGTGAAGGTGGCAATGGCGGCGGTGGTCGTCGTGAAGGAAGTTCTTCAAGTCGTGATCGTCGTCCTCGTCAACGTCGCGAAGACTAATAGCTTTATCTATAATACACATCAACGCTTTTCGTTGATGTGTTTTTTTTTACAAAATAATAGGTAGTTCGTGTAATCTGACATAAAATGAAACAAAATGCCGAGTGGAACGTATACAATAAGTAGTAGAAAGAGGTGTGAAAAATGAGATTACAACCGAAATATCAATTACCAAAAAAGTCACAAACAGTTTGGCGATTGTATGGAATCATTCAAACGGTAATTTTAGCACTTATTGCAGCGGGCGTTCTATTTTTTGCGGATAAATATGAATGGCCACAGTGGATTATTTGGATTACGATAAGTATCGTCGTGTTATCAATTATTTTATCGATTATTATTTTCCCGAATGTACGTTGGAAAATTTGGCGCTATGAAGTAAGAGAACAAGAAATTGAAATTCAAAGCGGCCTATTTGTCGTAAAGCGCACATTAATTCCGATGGTACGTGTGCAACATGTCGATACGGAGCAAGGTCCGATTTTAAAAAAGTATAATTTAGCTAATATTTCTATATCTTCTGCTGCGACCGTACATACAATTCCTATGTTGTTAACCGAGGATGCCGATATGCTAAGAACAAAAATATCTGAATTAGCAAGGGTGGCTGAAGAAGATGTCTAATGAAAAATATAAGCTTCATCCAGTTACAGCGATTATTAATATAGTAAAAGCGTTTAAGGATTTATTAATTCCCATCGTTATTATTGTAGTTGCGAATGGCTTTAATTTTAGTTTTGACTATCGTGATGAAAGCTTTTTTAGTGAAATGATTCCGCTAATCATCTTATTTGTCATCGTTATTTTGACAACAGTGAGCGGTTTAATTAAATGGATTACCTTTACGTATTGGTTTGAGGAGCGTGAATTGCGCGTTGAATATGGGTTATTCGTAAAAAAGAAGCGCTATATCCCATTTGATCGCATCCAAAGTTTAAACTATAAAGAAGGCATTTTTCACCGTGTTTTTGGATTAGTTCAAGTGCAAGTGGAAACAGCAGGTGGTAAAAGTGGCAAACCAGAAGCAGAATTAACAGCTGTTACGAAAATGGCAGCAGAAGAAATCGAAAATCAAATGAAGAAAGTAAAACGAATGGATTCTTCGGTGGAGGAGAATCAGGAAACATCAATAGAAGAACCTTCATCTATTGTTCATAAAATGCACCCGAAAGAATTGTTGTTATTAGCAACAACTTCAAGCGGTATAGGAGTTGTGCTGGCGGGATTGTTTGCTGCCGTATCGCAGTTTTCTCAGTTTATTCCGTTTGATGATATTTATAATGAAATGGCTATTTTGATGAAGTTCGGCGTGATTGTCGTTTCATTTTTGATTGCCTTTGCATTTTTGGTTGCATGGTTCATTTCCGTTGCGCTCACATTTTTGAATTATTATGATTTTACTGTGACGGAGCAAAATGAACGATTAATTATCACGCGAGGATTATTAGAAAAAAAGCGAGTAACGATTCCTTTGCATCGTGTGCAAGCGGTAAAAATTATCGAAAATCCATTCCGACAAATGTTAGGTTTGGCGACAGTCGTTGTGGAAAGTGCAGGTGGGAGCTTTAGTGGCGAGAAGGATAAAAGGATTGTGTTATTTCCGCTCATTTCAAAAAAAATGCTTATCAAGCCACTGAGTGAGTTGTTTCCACATATTGATTTTACAATGACACCAGAAGTGACACCACCGAAAAGAGCGCAACCCTTTTTCTATCGCATTGATTTTGTATGGATGGTGCCATTAATAGCGGTATTAACGTATTTCCTCTACCCATATGGCCTATTGTCGTTGTTAATCATTGTGCCAATTATATTGCTAGGAAGATGGCAATTTAAGACGGCGGGCTATTTATTAAATGGACAACAAATTACAATTGTTTCCCGTACCGTTAGTCGTGTGACATTCTTTGCAGAGAAAAAAAGAATTCAAGTTGTGCAAGGGAGTCAAAATTATTTTCAAAAAAGAAAACAAATTGGATCCGCAAAAATTGTTGTGATGTCAGGAATGGCAGGGGCATCTGCTACGGTTCGTCACATAGAACAGCAAGAAGTTGAAACAATTTTACATTGGTATGAACGCTAAAAGAACTGCTCTCATCATCAGAGAGCGGTTCTTTTAATTTATCGCCAACGCAGCATATTTTTAGAATTGAAGTAAACAAAACCTAAAATAAAACCAGTAGCCAATCCCCCTAAATGTGCCATAATATTAATATTAGGTGTGAGGAATGTCATAATGACACTAATGACGATAATCGGTAAAATAATTTGCTTTAACTGCGGGAAAGCATTGCGCGTGTAATATACGAGTGCAGCAAAAGCGCCGAAAATACCGTAAATTGCACCACTCGCACCAACGCTTGCATAGTATGGGTCTTGTGTAACAAAAGTAGCGGCAACACCAAAAATGCCTGCTAAAAAGTAAATCGTTAAAAAGCGCATTTTCCCAGCAATTTTTTCTAGTTCAGGACCGAATAAAAAGAGCGAAAACATGTTAAATAAAACATGTGCGAAACCACTGTGTAAAAACATGGAAGTAATAATGCGCCACCATTCACCCGCTGCAATGAAGGCATTGACACTCATTCCAGCGTATAAAATCTCTTTACCGATACCAGGGATTAATGTGATAATAAATACAATAAAGTTAATCGCAATAATTGACGACACAATAGGGTATAACTTAATGTATTGTTTAAAGTTTTCTCTACGAATAAACATGTTTCACCTCGGAATATGAATTGAAAAAAGTACGAACACTATTTTATCTACATAAGTATACATTGTAATAATGCTCAAATGGAAGGGGGAGGTCTTACTTGATTAAAGGAATTGGATTAGATCTTGTCGAAATGGTAAGAATAGAAAAAGCGATGAACCGAACAGAGAAATTTCAACAAAGAATTTTATCGGAACGGGAATTGGCTATTTTTGAAACACTTTCGGATACACGGAGAGTTGAGTTTTTAGCAGGGCGCTTTGCTGCAAAAGAAGCCTATTCCAAAGCGAATGGAACTGGGATTGGTGAAGGGTGTGAATTGCACCAAATTGAAGTATTGAAAGATTCATTAGGAAAACCAGTCCTGTATTTCAATGGTCAGCAAGCAAAGGCGTTTGTCTCTATTACCCATACGCATACAACTGCAGCAGCTCAAGTGATATTAATGGAGTGATACATATTAGCTTGTTCTTTTTCATATGCTGATTTATCGGAGCAGATGGGAGAAAGGGTGAAGCGTTGAAAGTCCGTATGTTAGTTGTAGTTGCCTGCTGTTTATTTTTGGTAGCCTGTGGAAAAGCCACTCAGGAGGAAGTTGTTCAAGAGGTAAATGAAAAGTGGAATGAAGCAAAGGGCTATGAATTGAATGCGACGATGGAAGTTAGGACAGGTACTGAACCGAGAGTTTATGATGTGAATGTTTGGCATACGAAGCCGGATTTCTATCGTGTTTCGGTCAATACACAAGGGGATAAAGAAACACAAATGATTGTGCGAAATGAAGAAGGTGTGTTTGTTGTCACGCCAGCGTTGAAGAAAACATATAAGTTCCAAAGTGAATGGCCGAAGCAAAATAGCCAAGCGTATTTGATTGGTATGCTAGCAGAAGATTTACTAGCAGACAAATCAGCGGTTATGACGGAAGATGACAAACAATATACATTCGAATTAGCTACGCGTAATGTCGAAAGAACGGCATTACCAGTGCAACAGATTACAATTGATAAAAAAACAATGCTCCCTACAAAAGTTAGTGTGTTAAACGAGTCATTAGAAGAGCAAGTTATTATTACGTTTAAAGATATCCAAATGGGTGCAAAACATAAGGCAGAAGAATATGCGGTAGAAAAATTCCCGGAAAATAAGGAAAAAGATTCAGCTCTTGCCGATATAGAAAATACAGAGTTCCAAGTACATTACCCGGTATTAAATTGGGAACATACAAAGTTAATGGAGGAATATAAAACCGAGGGAGATGGAAATTCCCGTGTTATTTTAACGTTCGAAGGTGAAAAGCCGTTTACTTTAATGCAACAACCTATATTGAACAATGAAGATACGTTACCTGTTTTCTCACCAGGAGACCCTGCTGATTTAGGGTTTACGGTTGGTGCGATGACGGAAAACTCAATTCGTTGGGAACAGGACGGCATAGCTTTCTTTATTGCATCGACACATCTGTCACAAGATGAATTAATGGAAGTAGCTGCAAGTGTAACGGCAGGAAGTATGAAATAAACTGAACAAAAAGTTCAAATGTAAAAAGAGGGAATAAAGAGTATGGAAAATAAAATTAACTATCGTCCAACAAAAGCAGTAATCGATTTACAAGCAATTCACCAAAATATCGTTTCCTTACGTCAGCATCTCCAACCGAATGTGGGGATCATTGCTGTAGTAAAGGCGAATGCATATGGTCACGGTGATATAGAAGTAGCAAATACAGCGATAAATGCTGGCGCAACAATGCTGGCAGTTGCCACACCAGATGAAGCAGTACATATGAGAGAACACTTTAAATACATTGACATTCTAGTATTAGGCGCAACCCCATCTTCTTTTATTCCCTATGCATCGAAAGAAAACATTACACTTACTGTATTTTCGGAGGAATGGATGGAGCAAGCGAAGCAATATTTACCGCTCTCTAACCAAGTGAAGTTACATCTGAAAATTGACTCGGGCATGGGACGTATAGGTGTTACGACACAAGAAGAATTAGTAATGTTGTACGAAGCGATTCAAAATTCAGAGCACTTCATAGTCGATGGTATTTTCACACATTTTGCTACCGCAGATGAAGAGGATAACGGATATTTTGAAAAACAAGTTTGTTTATTCAAGGAATTATTAAATGCTCTTCCAGAAAAGCCTCGATTAGTCCACGTGGCAAATACGGCAACTACATTAGTAAAGGAACCGTCTTTACAATATGATGCAGTTCGTTTTGGAATATCAATGTATGGATTATTGCCATCGCCTTATGTTGGAGAGTTATTACCATTTCCATTGAAGCCTGCATTTTCTTTAGAAACACAGTTAGTCCATGTAAAGAAGCTAAAAGCTGGGCAATCAGTTGGTTATGGAGCGAATTTTACAGCTGAACAAGATTGTTTCATCGGAACAATACCGATTGGTTACGCTGATGGGATGATACGCAGGCTCAGTGGACAAGAGGTATTAATTGGTGGCGGGCGTGCGCAAATTGTCGGAAGAATTTGTATGGATCAAAGTATGATTTTAATGAAAGAAGCATATAATATTGGTGAACGTGTTCTATTAATTGGCAGACAACAAGAAGATGAAATAACGATAGATGATTGGGCGTCTAAATTAGAGACGATTAATTATGAAATTCCTTGTGTAATTACTGGAAGAGTTCCAAGAATGTATAAGAACTGATTAGTTGAGTTTTGTCGAATAAAAGTAGTATAATCGACAGAAAAAGCGATAAACAAAACTGTAAACTTCACACAAACCTCATATTCATTGCAAGAATTGTCAGTATTTAATATTTCTTGTCTTTTCATTGTCGAGATTCGATGCTAAAATGAAAGTGAAATGGTATGTTTGTGGAGGTGCTTGTTTTGTTCGCAAAAGAACTAGAAGAAGTAAAAGTAGAATTGGAAGAAGTAATTATTGAAATTCCAGATGAATTAGTTATTCAATTTGAAAGAACACTAGGCCATAATATAAGTAGCGATGAAACGATAACGTATCTTTCAACGCGAAAATATATAGAGCATATGCAACCAAATCAATTACGGGAAGCTTTAATGAAAGGCTATGTGGAAATGTCGCACATAAATCTGTCTATTTGTGGTGAATGCTTACATGCAGAGTATGAAGCGGAACATATGGTGGAGCGTCTCGTTAGCGGGGGATGACAATTTGATTGTAAAGCGTGGGGATGTTTTTTTTGCTGACCTGTCACCTGTTGTAGGTTCTGAGCAAGGTGGTACCAGACCCGTTTTAATTATTCAAAATGATATTGGAAATCGATTCAGTCCTACAGTCATTATAGCTGCAATCACAGCGCAAATTCAAAAAGCGAAATTACCAACACACGTCGAAATTAATGCCAAGAAATACGGCTTTGAGCGAGACTCGGTAATTTTGCTTGAGCAATTGCGTACGATTGATAAATCACGATTAACAGATCGTATTACTCAGCTTGATTCACAACTGATGGAACAAGTGGATATGGCACTTGGCATCAGCCTAGGACTTGTTAAATTTTAATACATAAAAAAGGGCATCGAAGCAATTAGTTTCGATGCCCTTTTTATCTTTATTTAGAGGTTGTTTTTAACGGAAATTATAAATGATTTATATAATTTTGAAAAATAATGGGATTTTATTAGGTTTTTATATTATAATTTATTAATAATTCCAAATATTGAACAGGATGCATTGATAATAAAATTGAAATTAACAACTAATTAATATAGAGAAAACTTAAGTTGATGGTGGGGGGCGTTATATTGAATACTAAATCTACCGTTGAAATCATTACAGAATGGGATATTGTAGTTGCACGTCAATTGGGACGAAACGAAGCAAAAATCATCGGTTTTGGTACAGTAGAACAGGCTCGTATTACAACGGCAATTAGTGAACTTGCACGAAATATTTATTTGTATGCTAGTGCAGGTGAAATTGTAATAGAACGCACTGAAGAAAATGAGAAATGTGGAATTCGTATTACTGCGATAGACAAAGGTCCAGGGATTGATAATGTTCGTAAAGTGATGGAAGATGGATATTCAACTTCTGGTGGGCTAGGTGCTGGATTACCGGGTGTAAAAAGATTGATGGATAGTATGGAAATTCAGACCACCATAGGAAAAGGTACGATAATAAAGGTTGAAAAATGGATTTAGTAGGATGTGGGGAATTGAATGAACTACAAATTCAATATAAAAAAATATTAGCAGATTTCTTAAAAAATCAAACAGAACGGAATTTATATATCGGTCAGAATTTTATTCGTCAACTTATACAAAAAAAGTTGACACCTGAAGAAGTAATTAGTATTCATAAGTATGCCGTTGAACAAATTTATCCAGATATCCCTAGTGAAATCTCAAATAGCTTTGATTTTTTAATCGAAATTATGGTTCACTTTGGCTTAACTGTGCAAGAGCATCAAAGTTTATTGGCACAACAGGAAGAACTGCGGATTGAGATGAATGTAGCAGCTAAAATTCAAAATATGTTATTAAAAACAACGATTCCCACAGTAAATAAATTAGATATAGGGATGGTTTCAATTCCAATACGAAAGATGAATGGAGACTACGTATATTTTTTAAATGATGATCAGCATTATGTAAGTGTGGCTGTAACAGATGTTGTTGGTAAAGGAGTGCCAGCAGCGCTTTGTATGTCGATGGTGAAAAATGGATTAGATACATTAGAGTACGCGAATAATAAACCATCTTATGTACTTGAAGTATTAAATCGTATTATAGAAAAAAGTGTAGATGACAGTATGTTTGTTTCCATGTTTTATGGGACGTATGATATCGAAAAAAATATATTTACATATGGCTCAGCAGGTCATGAACCTGCAATCTATTATAATTCACGTGAACAAAAGTTTTATGATTTGGAATCCAAAGGTTTGCTTTTAGGTGTAATGTCGGAAGTGAAGTATCCGCAATATGATATTCAACTAGAAAAGAATGATTTTATATTAATGATCACAGATGGTGTGACAGATTTCCGAAAGCAAGGAGATTTAAATCCGCGAAATGTAATAAAAGAATTAGCATTAAACTATATTAATTTAAGTGCACAAGAAATGTGTGAACAAATGTATGTTTATTTAAAGGGTCTACCAGAGTTTGATTTAGAAGACGATTTTACTGTCGTAATATTTAAAAAGTAAAATGTAGAATAGTTTAGAAGATATGTTTAAATCGGAAATTTTTAGGTATATAAAGTAATTTTAGTCGGAGGTGTTTTAAATGAATGTTAATGTTCAGTTTAGAGAAGATGGAAATGTGATGAGAGGGTATATTGAGGGGGAAATTGATACATTTACAGCTCCTGTTTTATGTGAAGAGTTAGAAACGGTACAAATTGTTGAAGGCAGACGTGTTGAATTAGACTTGTCTAAAGTAAATTATATGGACAGTACGGGTTTAGGTGTTTTCGTTGCTTTTTATAAGAAAGTAACGCGTGAAAATGTACCATTGCGTCTCGTTGGATTATCGAGTCGCTTAGTGAGGCTATTTGAAATTACTGGTTTAAGTGAATTAATGAGTATCGAAACTGACGAAGAGGTGGAGTTAAAATAATGAAAGCATTTGATTATATTGAAATTCGGGTGCCAGCGAAGCCTCAATATGTGAGTGTTATTCGTTTAATGATTTCAGGATTAGCAGTACGTGTAGGTTTTTCTTATGATGAGATTGAAGATTTAAAAATTGCGACAAGTGAAGCCGTTACGAATGTTGTACATCATGCCTATAAAGAAAATGATGAGGGTGAAGTTGTAGTAGGGTGTGCGTTATTTGAAGATAAAATTGAAATTATGGTATCTGACTATGGTATGAGTTTTAACTTTGAAGAAATTAAATCGAAAGTGGGACCTTATCGTGAAGACGAAAACATAGAACTTTTACGTGAAGGCGGCCTTGGCATATATTTAATGGAAACTTTGATGGATGAAGTCAAAATGAACAATGAGGGTGGCGTCACTGTTTTCATGACAAAGTATGTCACGAAAGAGCAGGTGAAGGAGTATGTCGAGAGAATCACTACCTAAAAGCTCGTCAAAAGAAGAAATCCTGCAATGGATAGCACAATATCAAGAATCGGACAGTGATGAAGCGCAAACGAACCTAGTTATACATTATAAGCAATTAGTTGACTCACTTGCTCGTAAATATTCACGCGGCAAATCGTACCATGACGATATTGTTCAAGTAGGGATGCTCGGTTTACTTGGAGCGATGCGACGATTTGATCCTTCATTTGGTAGAAGTTTTGAAGCTTTCGCAGTGCCAACGATTGTTGGGGAAATAAAGCGTTTTTTACGTGATAAAACTTGGGATGTACATGTTCCCCGTCGTATTAAAGAATTAGGACCTCGAATTAAGGCGGCGGTTGAAACGCTTACGACGGAGTTACAACGCTCTCCCTCAATTCATGAAATTGCGAATTACTTAGAGGTACAAGATGAAGAAGTACTTGAAGCGATGGAGATGGGGAGAAGTTATCAAGCGCTCTCGATGGATCATTCCATTGAATCAGATTCAGACGGTAGCACGGTGACCTTATTTGATGTGGTAGGAAGAGTAGATGATGGTTTTGAAAATACAAACCAACGTATGATTGTTGCGGATGCGATGAATATTTTAAATGAAAGAGAACGGCAAATTATCGAGCTTACCTACCTAGAGCAATTAAGTCAAAAAGAGGCTGGTGAACGATTAGGTATTTCGCAAATGCATGTATCACGAATACAACGAAAAGCAATTAAGAAATTACAAGAAACCATTATATCAAGTGGTGGCGTTTCATTATAATATTCTTCGAGTCTACTAGTTACCATGGTGGACTCTTTTTTTATTTTCATCAAATCTGTAAATAATGGAAAGGAAGGGGTGACAACTGCTAGAAATGGCCAAAATAGTGGTAAACTAAATAAAGATTAACAAAGGGAGTGGTACGATGGAACAACAACAAATGCTACAAATGATTGCAAAAGAAACGAGCGTACAAGTAAAGCAAGCAGAAGCGGTAATCAAATTGCTAGAAGAAGGTAATACCGTACCTTTTATCGCGCGCTATCGAAAAGAAGTAACAGGTTCTTTAGATGAAGTGCAAATTAAAGCTGTAGAAGATCGATTCCATTACATACAGCAACTTGAAACGAGAAAAGAGGAAGTTTTACGTTTAATTGAGGAGCAAGGAAAGCTTACAGAGGAATTAGCGAGTGCTATTCAAGGGGCCACTGTACTTCAACGTGTTGAGGATTTATATCGACCGTATAAACAAAAACGTCGAACAAAAGCTACGATTGCAAAAGAGCGCGGATTAGAACCACTAGCAAATCAATTGCTTAAATTTACAAAACAAGATACACATCAAATGGCTGCGCAGTATATAAATGAAGAGCAAGGAGTTAGCACAGATGAAGACGCTTTAGCCGGTGCACGAGATATACTTGCTGAACGTTTTGCTGATGATGCTACAATCCGTGAAAAGTTACGAACGCTTTCATGGCGTGAAGGAAAGCTTGCGACAGCGGTAAAAAATGCTGAAAAAGATGAGAAACAAGTTTTTGAAATGTATTATGAATACGAAGAGCCGATCCATCGAATGGCACCACATCGTACGTTGGCAGTCAATCGTGGAGAAAAAGAGGAAATTTTAAGAGTGTCGATTGAAGTACCGATTGAAAAAGCAACGATTCAAATGGAGTATCAATGGATTCCTCGAAATTTCGTTGGCCCATCTGTGGAGCAAGCGAAGTTAGCGATTGCAGATAGCTATAAACGTTTAATTCAGCCGTCTATTGAAAGGGAGTTGCGCGGCGAGTTAACGGCAAAAGCAGAAACACAAGCAATCCATATTTTCTCGGAAAACTTACGGAATTTATTATTACAACCACCGATGCGAGGAAAGTTTGTACTTGGTGTCGACCCGGCCTATCGAACGGGCTGTAAATTAGCAGTAGTCGATGAATTAGGGAAAATGATTGAGGTAGGTGTCATTTATCCACACACTACTTCAGATACAACAAAATCAAAGGTAGCAATAAAAAATATCTTAACAAAGTATCCGATTAGCATTATTGCAATTGGCAATGGGACAGCTTCACGTGAGACAGAGCAGTTTATTGCAGAGCTGTTGAAGGAAGTTACGCAGGATGTGGCATATGTCATCGTTAATGAAGCAGGGGCATCTGTTTATTCTGCTTCTGAAACAGCGCGTGCAGAGTTCCCAGATTTACAAGTAGAACAACGGAGTGCGGTATCGATTGCACGCCGATTACAAGATCCGCTATCTGAATTGGTGAAAATAGATCCGAAAGCTGTAGGTGTAGGGCAGTATCAACATGATGTTTCGCAAAAGCAATTAGCGGAATCCCTTTCGTTTATTGTGGAAACAGCAGTAAACCAAGTAGGAGTAGATGTAAACACAGCATCAGCTTCCCTTTTGCAGTATGTATCAGGATTATCGAAAACGGTTGCGGAAAATATAGTAACGATGCGCGGTGAAAATGGAAAGTTTACTTCCCGTGCTCAATTGAAGAAAATTCCACGCTTAGGTGCTAAAACGTACGAACAAGCAATTGGTTTTTTGCGTATTCCAGAAGCGAAAAATCCATTAGACGCAACAGGAATCCATCCGGAGAGTTATAAATTGGCTGAAGAAATTTTACAAGCAGCAAGCTTAACAAAAAAAGATGTAGGAACAGTAAAGGCTGAGCAGGCGATTAGTCAATTAGGATTATCAGCGTTAGGTGAAACATTACAAGTTGGGGAAGTCACATTGAAAGATATTGTAGGGACATTAATGAAGCCATCACGAGATCCCCGAGATGCCTTTCCGCAGCCGTTATTAAAAACGGATGTATTACAAATGAAGGATTTACAAGTTGGTATGGAATTACAAGGAACCGTTCGAAATGTTGTTGATTTTGGCGCATTTGTTGATATCGGCGTTAAACAAGATGGACTCGTTCATATTTCAAAATTACAAAAGGGACGAGTTAAGCACCCATTGGATGTAGTATCTTTAGGTGATATCGTGACTGTTTGGATTGAAAGTGTCGAAGTAAACAAAGGAAGAATATCGCTAACAATGCTTCCACCAGCACTTCAAGAGAGCATTTAAAAATCATCCAATTCATGAACGCATTAGTTCATGTTGGATTAAAGCTATAGCAGAGATTTTGTTTGAAACGTACTTGTACGTATAATTAAGTAATTTATTAATAAATGTTAATCACTTATAATGAAGGTGCACCGTATGATTCGGTGTACTTTTTATTATAATTTTTTGTGCATTTAAATAGAGAGCAATATCGATTAGAGTTTGTTAATGATTAAAGTGTAATTTTCTAATTGATTTGATATGGGGTGAGTATTTGACAGACGAACAAGTTCAAAAGATAGTTGAAGAACTTTCAATTCAACACTTTAACCGACCATTTATACACCAAGCTTATTTTAATAGCAGATTGAAAACGACAGGTGGAAGGTATTTATTGAATTCACATCATATTGAATTAAATAAAAAAATGTACGATCACTTCGGAATGGAGGAACTCCGAGGGATCATTTTACATGAACTTTGCCATTATCATTTGCATTTGTTAGGAAGAGGGTATAAACATCAAGATCCAGATTTTAAACAATTATTGAATCAAGTGGGGGCGCCACGTTTTTGTTCGAGGATTGAAGAGGTGAAGAAAAAAGCAGCATCAGCAGTTCATGTTTATCATTGTATCAATTGTAATCAGTTGTATAGAAGGAAACGAAAAATGGATGTTAAAAAGTATTGTTGTAGCATTTGTGGGGGAAGTATAGAGTTAGTATGTAATTGATTTTAATGAGTACATGATATCGCGATTCATTTTAGAAGTCTGCATATAGTTGTTCAAGTTGGAAATACTTTATGTAACTACTTTAAGGAGAGGTTTCCCACTTCTCGAATGGTGTGAGCATGTAATTTTATAAGCAATTTTAAAGTTTGAAAATAAATTTCAAAAAGGTGTTGACGAATCGATAAAAGGTGTCTATAATAATAAAAGTCGGCAAGGTAATAACGACGACAACATAAACGATATTCCGAAGTAGCTCAGTGGTAGAGCAACCGGCTGTTAACCGGTTGGTCGTAGGTTCGAGTCCTACCTTCGGAGCCATGGCCCGTTGGTCAAGCGGTTAAGACACCGCCCTTTCACGGCGGTAACACGGGTTCGAATCCCGTACGGGTCACCATTTTAATTTTAATAGAAGAGTTTGTTTTGGTCCCGTGGTGTAGCGGTTAACATGCCTGCCTGTCACGCAGGAGATCGCCGGTTCGATCCCGGTCGGGACCGCCATTTATTGGGGTATAGCCAAGCGGTAAGGCAACGGATTTTGATTCCGTCATGCCCTGGTTCGAATCCAGGTTCCCCAGCCATTTCCGAGCCATTAGCTCAGTTGGTAGAGCATCTGACTTTTAATCAGAGGGTCGCAGGTTCGAATCCTGCATGGCTCACCAGTTTTATATTGACATTTTCTCGCAAAGATGTATAATTAGAGAAGTTGATAATAAACGCGGTCGTGGCGGAATGGCAGACGCGCTAGGTTGAGGGCCTAGTGGGGGTAACCCCGTGGAGGTTCAAGTCCTCTCGTCCGCACCATAACAACAAATTTCATATGCGGGTGTAGTTTAGTGGTAAAACCTCAGCCTTCCAAGCTGATGATGAGAGTTCGATTCTCTTCACCCGCTCCAAAAAACTTTTAAAAAAATGTTGACACGAAAGAGAATGTGTCGTAAGATATATTGAGTGTCGCAAGAATGACATAATGAACCTTGAAAACTGAACAAGCAAACGTTAATGATTTAAACGTTTAAGTGATGAACTTAAACAAATTATAGATATCAACTTTATGTTGATACGCTAGCAAAGCAAATGAGCTTTCAAACTAACTTTTATGGAGAGTTTGATCCTGGCTCAGGACGAACGCTGGCGGCGTGCCTAATACATGCAAGTCGAGCGGACTTTCATTGGTGCTTGCACCTTTGAAAGTTAGCGGCGGACGGGTGAGTAACACGTGGGTAACCTACCCTGTAGATTGGGATAACTCCGGGAAACCGGGGCTAATACCGAATAACACTTTTGAACTCATGTTCGAATGTTAAAAGACGGTTTCGGCTGTCACTACAGGATGGGCCCGCGGCGCATTAGCTAGTTGGTGAGGTAACGGCTCACCAAGGCAACGATGCGTAGCCGACCTGAGAGGGTGATCGGCCACACTGGGACTGAGACACGGCCCAGACTCCTACGGGAGGCAGCAGTAGGGAATCTTCCACAATGGACGAAAGTCTGATGGAGCAACGCCGCGTGAGTGAAGAAGGATTTCGGTTCGTAAAACTCTGTTGCAAGGGAAGAACAAGTAGCGTAGTAACTGGCGCTACCTTGACGGTACCTTGTTAGAAAGCCACGGCTAACTACGTGCCAGCAGCCGCGGTAATACGTAGGTGGCAAGCGTTGTCCGGAATTATTGGGCGTAAAGCGCGCGCAGGTGGTTTCTTAAGTCTGATGTGAAAGCCCACGGCTCAACCGTGGAGGGTCATTGGAAACTGGGAAACTTGAGTGCAGAAGAGGATAGTGGAATTCCAAGTGTAGCGGTGAAATGCGTAGAGATTTGGAGGAACACCAGTGGCGAAGGCGACTATCTGGTCTGTAACTGACACTGAGGCGCGAAAGCGTGGGGAGCAAACAGGATTAGATACCCTGGTAGTCCACGCCGTAAACGATGAGTGCTAAGTGTTGGGGGGTTTCCGCCCCTCAGTGCTGCAGCTAACGCATTAAGCACTCCGCCTGGGGAGTACGGTCGCAAGACTGAAACTCAAAGGAATTGACGGGGGCCCGCACAAGCGGTGGAGCATGTGGTTTAATTCGAAGCAACGCGAAGAACCTTACCAGGTCTTGACATCCCATTGACCACTGTAGAGATACAGTTTTCCCTTCGGGGACAACGGTGACAGGTGGTGCATGGTTGTCGTCAGCTCGTGTCGTGAGATGTTGGGTTAAGTCCCGCAACGAGCGCAACCCTTATTCTTAGTTGCCATCATTTAGTTGGGCACTCTAAGGAGACTGCCGGTGACAAACCGGAGGAAGGTGGGGATGACGTCAAATCATCATGCCCCTTATGACCTGGGCTACACACGTGCTACAATGGACGGTACAAACGGTTGCCAACCCGCGAGGGGGAGCTAATCCGATAAAACCGTTCTCAGTTCGGATTGTAGGCTGCAACTCGCCTACATGAAGCCGGAATCGCTAGTAATCGCGGATCAGCATGCCGCGGTGAATACGTTCCCGGGCCTTGTACACACCGCCCGTCACACCACGAGAGTTTGTAACACCCGAAGTCGGTGGGGTAACCTTTATGGAGCCAGCCGCCGAAGGTGGGATAGATGATTGGGGTGAAGTCGTAACAAGGTAGCCGTATCGGAAGGTGCGGCTGGATCACCTCCTTTCTAAGGATATTTTCGGAATCATTCCTTCGGGAATGAAACATTAACGTTTGCTGTTCAGTTTTGAAGGTTCATCTTTTTGATGAAACGCTTCAAAAAATTGTTCTTTGAAAACTGGATAAAACGACATTGAAAGCAATAAACAAACAAATGATCAAGAAATTGATCGTGCAATCTTTTAAAATCTTACTCATTTGAGTAAGTGTAACTTATTGGTTAAGTTAATAAGGGCGCACGGTGGATGCCTTGGCACTAGGAGTCGATGAAGGACGGCACTAACACCGATATGCTTTGGGGAGCTGTAAGTAAGCTTTGATCCAGAGATTTCCGAATGGGGGAACCCACTATGTTTAATCGCATAGTATCTTCACGTGAATACATAGCGTGTTGAGGACAGACGCAGAGAACTGAAACATCTAAGTACCTGCAGGAACAGAAAGAAAATTCGATTCCCTGAGTAGCGGCGAGCGAAACGGGAAGAGCCCAAACCAAAGAGCTTGCTCTTTGGGGTTGTAGGACATTCTATACGGAGTTACAAAAGAATGAGATAGTTGAAGCGGCTTGGAAAGGCCCGCCATAGAAGGTAAAAGCCCTGTAAGTGAAACCTCATTCCCTCTTGAATGTATCCTGAGTACGGCGGAACACGTGAAATTCCGTCGGAATCTGGGAGGACCATCTCCCAAGGCTAAATACTACCTAGTGACCGATAGTGAACCAGTACCGTGAGGGAAAGGTGAAAAGCACCCCGGAAGGGGAGTGAAATAGATCCTGAAACCGTGTGCCTACAAGTAGTTAGAGCCCGTTAATGGGTGATAGCGTGCCTTTTGTAGAATGAACCGGCGAGTTACGATTACGTGCGAGGTTAAGTTGATAAGACGGAGCCGCAGCGAAAGCGAGTCTGAATAGGGCGAATTAGTACGTGGTCGTAGACCCGAAACCAGGTGATCTACCCATGTCCAGGGTGAAGGTGAGGTAACACTTACTGGAGGCCCGAACCCACGTACGTTGAAAAGTGCGGGGATGAGGTGTGGGTAGCGGAGAAATTCCAATCGAACCTGGAGATAGCTGGTTCTCTCCGAAATAGCTTTAGGGCTAGCCTCGTGATTGAGAATACTGGAGGTAGAGCACTGTTTGGACTAGGGGGGCATCTCGCTTTACCGAATTCAGACAAACTCCGAATGCCAGATATTTATACACGGGAGTCAGACTGCGAGTGATAAGATCCGTAGTCAAGAGGGAAACAGCCCAGACCACCAGCTAAGGTCCCAAAGTAATCGTTAAGTGGAAAAGGATGTGGCGTTGCTTAGACAACCAGGATGTTGGCTCAGAAGCAGCCATCATTTAAAGAGTGCGTAATAGCTCACTGGTCGAGTGACGCTGCGCCGAAAATTTATCGGGGCTAAACGATTCACCGAAGCTGTGGATGCATCCGTATGGATGCGTGGTAGGAGAGCGTTCTAAGGGCGTTGAAGTCAGACCGGAAGGACTGGTGGAGCGCTTAGAAGTGAGAATGCCGGTATGAGTAGCGAAAGACGGGTGAGAATCCCGTCCACCGTATGACTAAGGTTTCCTGAGGAAGGCTCGTCCGCTCAGGGTTAGTCGGGACCTAAGCCGAGGCCGATAGGCGTAGGCGATGGACAACAGGTTGATATTCCTGTACCACCTCCTCACCGTTTGAGAAATGGGGGGACGCAGTAGGATAGGGTAAGCAGAGCGTTGGTTGTCTCTGTTCAAGCAGTAAGGCGTGTGTGTAGGCAAATCCGCACACTAATACGTTGAGCTGTGATGACGAGTCCGTATGGACGAAGTTCCTGATTTCACACTGCCAAGAAAAGCCTCTATCGAGGTGAGAGGTGCCCGTACCGCAAACCGACACAGGTAGTCGAGGAGAGAATCCTAAGGTGTGCGAGAGAACTCTCGTTAAGGAACTCGGCAAAATGACCCCGTAACTTCGGGAGAAGGGGTGCTCTTGAGCGTGCAAGCGCATGAGAGCCGCAGTGAATAGGCCCAGGCGACTGTTTAGCAAAAACACAGGTCTCTGCAAAACCGTAAGGTGAAGTATAGGGGCTGACGCCTGCCCGGTGCTGGAAGGTTAAGAGGAGTGGTTAGCGCAAGCGAAGCTACGAATTGAAGCCCCAGTAAACGGCGGCCGTAACTATAACGGTCCTAAGGTAGCGAAATTCCTTGTCGGGTAAGTTCCGACCCGCACGAAAGGCGTAACGATCTGGGCACTGTCTCAACGAGAGACTCGGTGAAATTATAGTACCTGTGAAGATGCAGGTTACCCGCGACAGGACGGAAAGACCCCGTGGAGCTTTACTGTAGCCTGATATTGAATTTTGGTACAACTTGTACAGGATAGGTAGGAGCCAGAGATCTCGGAGCGCCAGCTTCGAAGGAGGCGTCAGTGGGATACTACCCTGGTTGTATTGAACTTCTAACCCATGCCCCTTAACGGGGTAGGAGACAGTGTCAGGCGGACAGTTTGACTGGGGCGGTCGCCTCCTAAAGAGTAACGGAGGCGCCCAAAGGTTCCCTCAGAATGGTTGGAAATCATTCGTAGAGTGTAAAGGCATAAGGGAGCTTGACTGCGAGACCTACAAGTCGAGCAGGGTCGAAAGACGGGCTTAGTGATCCGGTGGTTCCGCATGGAAGGGCCATCGCTCAACGGATAAAAGCTACCCCGGGGATAACAGGCTTATCTCCCCCAAGAGTCCACATCGACGGGGAGGTTTGGCACCTCGATGTCGGCTCATCGCATCCTGGGGCTGTAGTCGGTCCCAAGGGTTGGGCTGTTCGCCCATTAAAGCGGTACGCGAGCTGGGTTCAGAACGTCGTGAGACAGTTCGGTCCCTATCCGTCGTGGGCGTAGGAAATTTGAGAGGAGCTGTCCTTAGTACGAGAGGACCGGGATGGACACACCGCTGGTGTACCAGTTGTTCTGCCAAGAGCATCGCTGGGTAGCTATGTGTGGACGGGATAAGTGCTGAAAGCATCTAAGCATGAAGCCCCCCTCAAGATGAGATTTCCCATTACGCAAGTAAGTAAGACCCCTGAAAGACGATCAGGTAGATAGGTTCGAGGTGGAAGTGTGGCGACATATGGAGCTGACGAATACTAATCGGTCGAGGACTTAACCACAATTTATTGCACAATTTCAATGAAACGTTTATCCAGTTTTGAGAGAGCAATCTTTCATAGTGAAGTGATGATGGCAAAGAGGTCACACCCGTTCCCATACCGAACACGGAAGTTAAGCTCTTTAGCGCCGATGGTAGTTGGGGGCTTCCCCCTGTGAGAGTAGGACATCGCTTCGCACTTTAAAACCCACTGAGAAATCAGTGGGTTTTTTTTGAAGTATGTAATCAAAATTATTATTTTATTGATAGAAATTAGCGGCGGAAAGTTACTTTATAATTTCTTCAGGATTAAAAGGTGCCAATCGTTCGAAAATATTAGAATGAAAATCTAACGAAGAATACGATCGACCTTCCGGAGATAGCAATGTACTCAATCAAGAAAAGTTTAGATTGGAGAATTACAAAGAAAATTAAGCTAAAGTCACCACGTCGTATGGCAACGCCTAAGTGACCAATATCATGCTAGTCCGACCTTGCACAAAGAATATGAGCCTCATATGCTTTGTCAGCCTAAACTAGCAGGTGTTATATTAGAATATCGATTTTAAACGGGAAAAACTCCTTTGTTTAATTTATTTTATATTTTTAATGAAAAGCATTGCACATTACTTAAATATATGGTATATTAATAAATGTCCAAAAGGAATATATAAAAATGGTCCCGTGGTGTAGCGGTTAACATGCCTGCCTGTCACGCAGGAGATCGCCGGTTCGATCCCGGTCGGGACCGCCATTTTATTTAGTTTTTATGAGAATAATCTCATAAAGGCTTTTTTTTTGCTTAAAATTAACTTGTACCAACAAAATTAGTTAAATTCAGGCTAGGAACACGCAAATAACCAACAACATCTTGAACTAATGCCTGTAGGTAGAAGTTACGGATATCTCATTACTAATAAAAGTGATTCACAGATGAAGAGTGACCCGAATATGCTAATAATACATTTTCAAGTACGACTAACTGTACCTCACCAAGTTAATCGAATGAAACCAGGAGAAACAATTGTGGTTTTGAACAGTCTCCAAAGGGGAAAAGTTTAGAGAGCACTTAGGAGGGATGGGGATGAATCGTATATGGTTAGTTCGCTTATTAGGGATTTGTCTCTTCGGATTAGTAATAATGAATTTAGCAGCATGCGTAGATGAAATGACAGAAATTGAGGAACAGAATACGTATAGATGGCAAAGATATATGAATGAAGATGAATATAATAAGTTAGAAAAAGGTATGACCTATATCGATGTGGTTAAAATTGCAGGGGGACCTGGTGTTGAAAATAACGAAAGTATTTATGAATGGAACGATGAAATACTTTTAACTAAAGGGTATCAAATCCACTTTGAAGATGGAAAATTAATTAGAACAGAGATTGTTAAAAGAAAAGGCAACTCAAATCGATAAGGTGTTATCTCTATTATCAGGAGATAGCACCTTTATTTGTAGAGGAAAACTTAAGATAAAGTGGTTTGAAGTGATTCATTTTGAACATTTAGCTCAGTTCAAGTAAACTAGAGATAATCGATTTTATGGGAAGGAAGCAACAGTATGATATACGAAAAGCAAATTAATGTGTTAGAAGAAACGCAGCAGCTTGCGATGGAGTTAGCACAGTTAGTGGAAGCACAATATACAATCACACTTGAGGGGGATCTGGGTGCGGGTAAAACAACCTTTACGCAAAGTTTTGCAAAGGGCTTAGGGATAACGCGCACAGTTAACAGTCCGACGTTTACGATTATGAAACAGTATGAGGGGCGCCTCCCATTAAATCATTTAGATGTGTATCGTTTGGAAAATAGTGATGAAGATTTAGGCTGGGATGAAATTTTTTATGGTGATGCGGTTACGGTTGTAGAATGGGCGCATTTAATTGAAGAGGAATTACCGAAAGAGCGGTTAGCAATTGAAATTACAAGAATTGATGAAGATGCTCGGAAATTTACTTTTAAACCGGTGGGCACAAAATATGTCCAACTTTGTGAGGAGCTATTGAAATGATTTGGTTAGGAATTGAAACAGCAAATGCACCGCTATCTATCACAGTTGTGAAAGATGGAAAAGTACTCGCTGAAGTAGTGCAAAATATAAAATTAACGCATTCTGTTGGTGCCATGCCTGCGATTGAAGAAGTGTTAAATAAAGCGGGTATTACACCAGCTGAAATTGATGCGGTAGCGGTATCAGAAGGGCCGGGTTCTTATACAGGTGTGCGGATAGGTGTGACACTAGCGAAAACATTTGCTTGGGCTATACAAAAGCCATTAGTAGGAGTTTCCAGCTTGAAGGCACTAGCGGCGAATGTAAAAATGTCGAATGCTGTTATTTGTGCGTTATTTGATGCACGTCGCCAAAATGTATATGCTGGCGTTTATGAAGGGGCACAATTAAATACAGTAATTGAAGATTACCATGATCATATTGACGGTCTGCTAGAAAAATTAAAAGTATTGCAGGTCCCTGTCTTATTTGTAGGAACTGATGTGGACCTTTATTTTGAACAGATCCAAGAGGTGCTTGGTGAAAATGCGCTACGTGCTCCACATACATTTGATTTACCACGAGCTTCTGAGCTGATTGCAATGGCACAACAGCAGGAGTTACCTTCAATTGAGGCTACGCATACATTTGTTCCACAATATCGTCGCATTGCAGAAGCGGAAGCGAATTGGTTAAAGGAACAAAAGAAGGAGCAACTATAATGGTCAATTATCGAAAAATGACAATTGCAGATGTAGAAGCGGTGCATGCGATTGAACAAGCGACATTTCCAACGCCATGGACATTGGATTCCTTTTACTATGAAATGACGGAAAATCAATTCTCGCATTATTTAGTAGCAGAGGATGAGCAACAAACGATTGTTGGTTTTTGTGGGATGTGGTTAGTCATTGATGCTGCACAAATTACTAATGTTGCGGTTGTGGATGCTGTACGTGGTCAAGGAATGGGAGAGGGCCTGATGCGAGAGGCAATGCGGGTTGCTAAAGAGGCAAACATGGAAGTGATGAGCTTAGAAGTACGCGTATCGAATGTGGTTGCACAAAATTTATATCGAAAGCTTGAATTCCAAGATGGTGGTATTCGTAAAAATTACTATACGGATAACCAGGAAGATGCTTTAGTAATGTGGGTGAACTTATAATGGATAACTATATATTAGCAATAGAAACAAGCTGTGATGAAACAGCCGCAGCAATTATAAAAAACGGTACGGAAATTATTTCAAATGTTGTATCATCGCAAATTGAGAGTCATAAACGGTTTGGCGGAGTCGTACCTGAAATTGCATCACGCCATCATGTGGAGCAAGTAACAATTGTACTGGAAGAAGCTTTAAAGCAAGCTGACATGACACCACAGCAATTATCAGCAGTAGCTGTAACGGAAGGTCCTGGCTTAGTAGGGGCATTGTTAATTGGAATTAATGCAGCGAAGGTATTTGCCTTTGTTCATGGCTTGCCGCTAATTGGAACGCATCATATTGCAGGACATATTTATGCAAATGCATTAGTGCAGCCGATGGAATTCCCTTTGTTAGCGCTTGTCGTATCAGGGGGACATACGGAGCTTGTTTTGATGAAAGAGCATGGGGCATTTGAGGTTATTGGGGAAACGCGTGATGATGCAGCTGGAGAGGCGTATGATAAAGTTGCACGTGTATTAAACATGCCGTATCCAGGTGGGCCGCATATTGACCGTTTAGCTCATGAAGCAACAGAAGCTGTACCATTTCCACGTGTTTGGTTGGAAGAAGGTTCATATGATTTTAGCTTTAGTGGGTTAAAATCAGCGGTTATTAACTATAAGCATAATATGGATCAACGTGGGGAAGAAATTATTCCAACACAAGTGGCTAAAGGTTTCCAAGATAGTGTTGTGGAAGTATTAACAGCGAAAACATTGCGTGCCGCTCGTCAGTATGAGGTAAAACAAGTTATTGCGGCAGGTGGTGTTTCTGCAAATAAGGGATTACGTACATCATTAGAACAAGTATTTCATGAAGAAGGGATTCCATTTTACGTACCACCATTAAAACTATGTACGGATAATGCTGCGATGATTGGTGCTGCTGCGTATCAAATGTACGGAGCAGGTATTCGTGGGAATTTAGCGATGAATGGTCGACCGGGTATGGAATTAATAAGTTGGGTAAAATAGTATAGAAATGTTTAGCGTAAGTAATTTTGTGATGTAAAATCACTGTTACTTATGCTTTTTATTTTTCCGAAATAACATAAAAACGCGAATTACGCACTTTTTGTAAAAAATATGTTGTTTACGTAGCAATTTTATTAAAGAGGAATTTTTCTGAAAAATTATCCACAAAACAATTCACATACCCACAAAAAGAATTGCGAACATGCGTACTTATGCACAATTTGTGGATAAGTTGTGGGTAACATGTGATTTATCTATATATAGTATTGGTTTTTACACAGATTAAGGTGTATAAATAAAATTGAAACTGTGGACAATGTGGAAAACCCTGTTGATATGTTGATATGACTGCATTTGTTTTGTGTATAAAATTGTGGAGACTTTTGTTGAAAAATTGTATATTGACCAAGATATATGACGAAAATTAGCGAGAGTAGGTTTAGAACTACCAATAGTATGGAATAGTAATTAAAATAGAATAATTCCCCGCTTTAGTTAATAAGGTAGTACAACCATTTAAATGCTGTATAAAGGGAGGGGCTTATATGAATTATTTAAAAGAACGTAATAAGATGAGAATGCTTTTGATTGGTGGTGTTCTATTAGCAATCATCGTTTTGTTCCTGTTGAACTCGGTACAACTAGGCCTATATGTTGCATCCTTTAGCGGGCTATTTTTGTTAGCGGCCATTAGTTGTTATCCGCTTGCGATTGTATACGGTCGCCGTCAAATCATTGATATTTTCAATAGCATTCGCATAGGGGAACGGCAGCCGTTTCGTTTACGGAAGTTCCGCTCACCGATGAAGCCAATCTATACATTACTAAATTTGATTGTTGCTACATTAACAACGTTATTTTTTGGCTGGATTTACGGAGCATATACAGCTTATCAAAAATTACGAATGTTAAAGAGCTTTCAGATAAAATAATCAAGTACACCTTGGTGCAATTGCGTTCAAAATTTATGACATCCACCGGGGCTTATTTTCATTCAGCGATTAATTAAGGATCTATTGAAAAACATGAATACTACATTCAATTCATCCACTTTAAAAGTTGAGTCTTCTGTAAAGCGAAGATAAAAGGAGAACGTTTGCACAATGTATGCAACGTTCTCCTTTTTTAGTAGTGGAAAAAAAGAATTGTTTATAAACTTTCAAGTTCTTCGTTTAGTTCAAGCCATTCCATTTCAAGTGTATCGTGCTGTTCTTTTGTTTCATTTAGCTCAGTCTGAATGGCAAGTGTTTTTTCATGATCAGAGAAAATTTCCGGATCGCATAATTGCTCCTCAAATAGAGCAATGGATTCATCAAGGGTCGACATATTTTTTTCGATTTCCTCAATAGAACGACGGATTTGACGTTCACGTTTTTTTGCGTCTTTATCAATCATAGAAGTCGTTTTCGTAGCTGGAGCCGTAACGTTCTTTGCTTCAAGTGCGGCAGCCTTCATCGCGGCCAACTCTTCAAGCTCTTGCTTTTTCTCCAAATAATAATCATAGTCGCCTAAATATTCGAAGGAACCTGTGCTCGATAGCTCCACGACTTTTGTAGCGATGCGATTAATGAAATAACGGTCATGCGAAACGAAAAGTAATGTACCAGGATAATCAATTAACGCATTTTCTAAAACTTCTTTGCTATCCAAGTCTAAATGGTTTGTAGGCTCGTCCAGTACAAGGAAATTCGCTTTTTGCATCATTAATTTAGCTAAAGCAAGACGTGCCTTTTCGCCACCTGATAATGAATTGACTAGCTTCGTCACATCATCCCCACTAAATAAAAAGCGCCCTAAAATGCTGCGAATATCCTTTTCATTCATTAAAGGCCACTCATCCCACAGTTCATTTAGTACAGGTTTATTGGATTGAAGCTTTGCTTGCTCTTGGTCATAGTAACTAATTTGCACATTTGTGCCGTAGCGGATGTCTCCAGCGAGCGCGGCTAAATCTTTTACAATTGTTTTAAGTAACGTCGATTTCCCAACACCATTTGGACCGACAAGTGCGATGCGATCTTCACGGAATACGCGCAACTGAATATTTTTAGAAATTTCCTTATTAGTATAACCGACTGCCAATTCGTCAATCGATAACACATCATTCCCACTTTGGCGCTCAATCGAAAAACCGAAATTTGCACTTTTCTCATCGCCATCAGGGGAATCCATCCATGCCGTTTTTTCAAGCACCTTGCGACGAGATTGTGCCATTTTTGTTGTCGAAGCACGCGCGAGATTTTTTTGAATAAATGTTTCGAGTTTCGCTTTTTCATCTACTTGGCGTTCATACATTTTTACATCACGCTCATAATTTTTTGCTTTTTCATCTAAATACGCGCTATAGTTCCCTGTATATTTTGTCGCTTTTGTTCGGGATATTTCATATACAATGGACACGACTTGGTCTAAAAAGTAGCGGTCGTGTGAAACGATTAAAATCGCCCCTTCATAGCCTTTTAAAAAGCCCTCTAGCCAAGAAAGTGTCTCGATATCTAAATGGTTCGTAGGCTCGTCTAAAATTAATAAATCAGGCTTTGAGAGTAATAATTTAGCTAATGCTAAACGCGTACGCTGCCCACCAGAAAGGGATTGAATTGGTTTTGGATAATCCTCAGGGAAAAATTGCATCCCGTGTAAAATCGAGCGTGTATCTGTCTCATATTGATAGCCACCAGCGTCTTTGAAATCATGCTGTAGCTGATCATAATCCGCCATTACGCGTGCATAAAGCTCACTGTTTTCATAAATAGTTGGGTCAGCCATTTGCTGTTCTAATTGGCGCAGTTTTTGCTCTTGTGCACGTAATTCGCTGAAAATGGTCATCATTTCATCCCAGATGGTCAGTTCAGAATCGATTTTGGCATGCTGCTCTAAATAGCCAATGCGCACGCCTTTTGGAATAATGATTTCACCTGAGTCAAAGCTCATCTGTCCAGCGATAATTTTTAGTAATGTCGATTTCCCGGCACCATTGCGCCCTACAAGAGCAACACGGTCACGATGTTGAACTTCTAGCTTTACACCGCTTAAAATTTCGTCGGTAATAAAAGATTTATATAATTGATTTACTTGTAATGTAATCATATTTACACCTCTATTTCTTCCCTCTAGTTTATCGGATGAAGAGGGGACACGCAACGGTGGATACTTTACTTGTGGCGATAGGTTTAGTAAGATTATAACGATTTCTAAAAGTATGTAGGAGGAGAATGTGTGAAACCAGAAATAAAAATTCCACAAGCAACTACGAAAAGACTTCCTCTGTATTATCGGTTTTTGCAAAATTTTGCAAATGAAGGCAAGAAACGAATTTCATCACAAGAATTAAGTGATGCAATGAAAATAGATTCTGCAACCATTCGACGGGATTTCTCTTATTTTGGTGCACTTGGGAAAAAGGGCTACGGCTATGATGTACAGCATTTACTCGAATTTTTCCGTAAAACACTAGACCAGGATGAGGCAATGAATGTTGCACTAATTGGTGTCGGAAACTTAGGGCATGGTTTACTTAAATACAATTTCCAGAAAAATCATAATACGCGTATTGTCGTTGCATTTGACTCAAAGGCACCGTATGAAGGAACGACGATTAGTGATATCCCAGTGTTTCATCCAGACCGCTTAGAAGAAATGTATGAAGAATTTGGTGCAGAACTAGCAATTTTAACGGTATCCTCGCGCTCTGCTCAAACAATGACGGATCGCCTTGTTAAAATGAATGCAAAAGGAATCTTAAATTTCACGCCGGTTCGTTTAGCTGTTCCGGATACGATTAAGTTAATGAATATTGATTTATCCGTGGAATTACAAGCGCTTATTTATTTAGTCCGTAATTCCAAACAATAACCATATGTTCACAGGATTGCTATTAGCCAAAAAGATGTAGATATTGTAAAATGTACATATAATAGAGGAGGTGGCTGTCGTGGTTGTGCATTTAAATGCGATTGGACCAGTAAGCCTAGTAATTATAGGGGTAGTAGCAATATTAATTTTCGGACCAAAGAAGTTGCCTGAGTTAGGTAAAGCAATGGGATCGACGCTTCGTGAATTCAAAAATGCCACAAAAGGCCTTGCAGATGACGATGATGATAAAAAAAATAAAGCTACCGTTATTGAACATAAAGATAACGAAAATAATCAAGCTAAGTAAATTAAGGATGTCTTAAAATGAATCCAGAAGAAAGAACTGTAATAGAACATTTCAATGAGTTAAGAAGTCGCTTATTTATTACAGCGATTTTCTTTGTAATTGCTTTGATTGGTGGTTTTTTTGTAACGGAACCGATTATTCACTTTATTCAACATAGCGATGAGGCTTCGCAGTTTGAATTGCACTTTTTTAACCCGACAGACCCTTTAGCGATATTTTTAAAAGTAATGTTTGTTGTGTCCTTTGTCTTTACATCGCCCGTATTACTGTATCAGCTTTGGTCATTCATTACACCAGGCTTACATGAAACGGAGCGTAAAGCGACACTCAAATATATCCCGTATTCATTCTTATTATTTATTGCAGGGATTAGTTTTTCATACTTTGTGTTATTCCCGTATGTAATGAATTTTATGACAATGCTTTCGAATGATCTAGACATTAAACCAACAATTGGGATTAACGAATATTTTAATTTCTTGTTTTCATTAGTGGTGCCGTTTGGGATTGTGTTTCAGTTACCAGTTGTCACGTTATTTTTTGCGCGTATTGGTCTATTGAATCCAGAACTGATGGTCAAGTTCCGTAAGTACTCCTACTTTGTATTATTTGTACTAGCTGCAATTTTAGCTCCGCCTGATTTGATTTCAAACTTAATCGTAGCAGTACCTTTATTTATTCTTTATGAAGTGAGTATCGTCATTTCTCGCGTCGGCTATCGTAAATTTGTCGAAGCAGAGGAAAAGCGAATAAAAGAAGAACAAGAGGCTGCGCAAACATCGCAAGTAGAGCAATTGCTAGAGGAACAACGTAGGAAAATTGAACAAATGAATAACTAAATATTTCTTAAACCATATAAAAAACGCTATTTCCCAATATAGGAGATAGCGTTTTTTCGTTGTGAAAATCATTTCGGTGCATTCTCAATAATTTGTTGGAACGTATCTGCATACATTTGAACGATTGTAACGAAGCCATTTAATAAAACATGCGCAATGATAGACGTTAGTAAGCGTTTCGTTTTGTAGTAAAGGAAGGCAAAAACCATTCCGCTAATCGTATAAATAATAATATGTGTAAAGTCCATATGAATAGCAGCGAATACAACGGAACTTATAATGCTTGCTATCCAAAAATTATAATTTTGAACGATCGAACCAAAAATAACCCGACGGAAAATTAACTCTTCTAAAATAGGACCGAGCAATACTGTAGCAATAATCATTATAGGTGCAACTTTTGTGATGAGCATAATGTCGGCTGTATTTTCAGATCCCATTTCAATACCTAATGCAAGCTCGATGTAAGCCCCAATTGTTTGACCGAAAAATACAAGGAAAAACCCGATAATTCCCCAACCAATAGAAGCGCCAATAGAAGCCTTTTCTCCTTTGAAAATATTCCAAAAGTGCTTGTCGCGCTGAATTAAGAGAAAGCTAATTAGAGTAGCGACTGCAAAGGAAATAGTAGACCACCATGCAGAAAGTTTAATTATTTGTTCTTGTTTCGTAGGCGCTGAAATAAACTCTAATAGATACTCTAGAAGTTCTGGGGATATTCTGAGTACGATTGCAGAGAGTTGACACACGAAATACGTGATCAACACATAAAGTGCGGTCTTTCGTGCTTTGAATTTAGGGGATGAACTAGATGTCAAGATGAGTAACCTTCTTTCATTTTTATTTATGAGAAAAACAGCAAGTAATTATATTGTAGAGGAATTTGGAAATAATTCAAAATTATTTATAGTTCTGACTTGCAAAAAAAAAGGGAATTCATTAAACTAATAATTGTGTTAGCACTCGTTAGTGTAGAGTGCTAAATTTAAAATTGTAGGGGGTTGTTTCACTTGTTAAGACCATTAGGAGATCGCATCATTATTGAACTTGTTGAGGTAGAAGAAAAAACTGCATTCGGTATTGTATTACCTGACTCAGCAAAAGAAAAACCACAAACTGGTAACGTAGTAGCAGTAGGTACAGGTCGTGTTCTTGACAACGGCACTCGTGTAGAGCTTGACGTAAAGGTCGGCGATGAAATTATCTTCTCACAATTCTCTGGTACAGAAGTGAAATACGACGGCGTAGAATATTTAATTTTACGTGAAAGCGACGTATTAGCAATTATCGGATAGACCCAAATTGAAAATAAACTGCAGCTAGATCTACATAATAAAGCATGCTAGCTGCATATATGATGTTGATAAATGAATGAAAATAGATAACTAATTTCAGGAGGTATATGGATTATGGCAAAAGATATTAAATTTTCAGAAGAAGCACGCTCATTAATGGCGGCTGGTGTTGATAAATTAGCAAACGCTGTAAAGGTGACACTTGGACCAAAAGGACGTAACGTTGTATTAGAAAAAAAATTCGGTTCACCACTTATTACAAATGACGGTGTATCTATCGCAAAAGAAATCGAATTAGAAAATGCATTCGAAAACATGGGGGCAAAATTAGTAGCAGAAGTAGCTTCTAAAACGAATGAAATTGCTGGTGATGGTACAACTACAGCAACGGTTCTTGCACAAGCTATGATCCGTGAAGGTTTAAAAAACGTAACAGCTGGTGCAAATCCTGTAGGTATCCGTAAAGGAATGGATAAAGCAGTAGCAGCGGCTTTAACGGAGCTTCAAACGATTTCACGTCCGGTGGAAAACAAAGAGTCAATTGCACAAGTAGCATCTATTTCTTCAGGTGATGACGAAATCGGTGGGTACATTGCGGACGCTATGGAGCGCGTAGGCAATGACGGTGTTATTACGATTGAAGAATCAAAAGGCTTCACAACAGAGCTTGACGTTGTAGAAGGTATGCAATTTGACCGTGGCTATGCGTCACACTACATGGTGACAGATACAGACAAAATGGAAGCGGTATTAGATAATCCATTTATTTTAATTACAGATAAAAAAATCTCGAACATTCAAGAGATTTTACCTGTGCTTGAGCAAGTTGTACAACAAGGTCGTCCAATTTTAATTATTGCGGAAGACGTTGAAGGGGAAGCTTTAGCAACTCTTGTAGTAAATAAATTACGTGGTACATTCAATGCGGTCGCAGTAAAGGCACCAGGGTTTGGTGATCGTCGTAAAGCAATGTTAGAAGATATTGCGATTCTTACTGGTGGTCAAGTCATTACGCAAGATCTTGGTTTAGATTTAAAAACAGCAGACTTAACATCATTAGGTCGCGCGGCAAAAGTTATCGTTTCAAAAGATAATACAACAATCGTTGAAGGCGCTGGTAACACAGACGCAGTAGCAGCACGCGTAAATCAAATTCGTATGCAGCTAGCTGAAACGACTTCAGAGTTTGATAAAGAAAAATTACAAGAGCGCTTAGCGAAATTAGCAGGCGGTGTTGCGGTTATTAAAGTAGGAGCAGCAACAGAAACAGAATTAAAAGAGCGTAAATTACGCATCGAGGACGCACTGAACTCTACACGCGCGGCAGTAGAAGAAGGTATCGTATCAGGTGGTGGTACAGCCCTTCTAAATGTATATAGCGCAGTTGCAAACGTGCTAGAAGAAGTAGACGGCGACGTAGCAACAGGTGTGAAAATCATTTTACGTGCATTAGAAGAACCAGTACGTCAAATTGCTGAAAACGCAGGTCTTGAGGGCTCAATTATCGTAGACCGTCTAAAACGTGAAGAAATCGGAACTGGCTTCAACGCAGCAACAGGCGAATGGGTAAACATGATTGAATCAGGTGTAGTAGACCCAGCAAAAGTAACGCGTTCAGCTTTACAAAACGCAGCATCAGTTGCTTCATTATTCCTTACAACGGAAGCGGTAGTAGCAGACATCCCTGAAGCAGGCGGCGGTATGGGCATGCCTGATATGGGCGGCATGGGTGGAATGGGCGGTATGATGTAGGGCTCACATGACGTGAGTCAGTCAAGCGTTGTCGCAGGACGCGACGACCTTAGCTTGACTTTCATCTATCATGGATGTGGTGACAAAGGCGTTGCGACAGGACGTTGTGACTTTAGCCTTTGTTCCTCTTTCACGAGGTGTTGATTTATAAATGGTTACGGGTGTTGGAATTGCATTATCAAGCTAAAAAATAACATTTCGCAAACAGATAAGTAAAAGAAGGAGCTTCTCATAATTTATGGGGGCTCCTTTTTCATTTGAAATGCTACACAGAAATAGGGCGAATGCTTACTGTCCAATCATTATCAGCTTACAAAAAAGTACATTCCTTGAACCTATTGCATAAGCTAGTTATCAAAACGATAAAGGGGTTTAGATAAATGTACTATGCACCTTATATGCATCAATATCCACAATTTAATTATGCTACGGCTCCTATGTATAATTACGGAATGCCCTCATTTTACTCGCCTTATGCTTATGGAGGAGGCCAAGTATGGAATTATGAGGAACGGTTAACTGATCATGGACCACAACCATATGTCGTCAATATCGAAGAAGCAATAAAACAAAATCAATCGTATCGCACAGCTTTATGGACAGGGAAACATCTTCAAGTTACTTTAATGAATCTCAAGCCTGGGGAAGACATTGGTCTAGAAATGCACCCAAATGTGGATCAATTTTTACGTGTTGAGCAAGGTCACGGCATTGTCCAAATGGGCGACCATAAAAATCATTTAAATTTTGTAAGAGATGTTTCGGATGATGATGCAATCATAATACCTGCAGGGCAGTGGCATAATCTCACAAATACAGGTACGGTTCCGCTTAAACTTTATTCAATCTATGCCCCACCGAACCATCCATTCGGTACAGTTCATCTTACAAAAGCTGAGGCAGAGGAAGAGGAACATCACCATCAACGTAATTAGTTAAGGATTGTAGGACCGTTATATGAAAATAATGACATCAATTTCTGCGCTTTTTCATACTATATGTATGAGGTGGATGAAATGGCGAGAGTTAAATATCGACAGGAAGACATTGATTTGATGGCAAGGATGATGCGAGCAGAAGCCGTGGGTGAAGGTAATCAAGGGATGTTATATGTTGGGAATGTCATTGTAAATCGTGCTGCGGCAGATTGTTCAGACTTTAAAGATGTTCGAACAATAGAAGATGTCATATTTCAAGTACAAGGTAATAACTATTCCTTTGAAGCGGTTCAAAAGGGAAATATGTTTTATCAAAGAGCAAGGCCGAATGAACAAAGATTAGCCGAGCAGACGTTGAAATATTGGCGAGAACATCCAGCGAAATATGCGCTTTGGTACTTTAATCCATATGGTCCTTGTCCGCCAACATGGTACGGTCAACCGTTTACAGGTCAGTTTAAAAATCACTGTTTTTATGAACCGGCAGCTGGAACATGTGAAAGCGTGTATATGGGGTAAGATTTCTCGGGGTGTATAGTAATATAGGGGATGTAACAGTTCACCTATAAAGAAATAAAAAAGCGGGTTCAATCCAACACGGATGAACACGCTTTTTTGTTATGTATAAGAAAATCAAAAAGAAACCCGGGAGTTTTCCCGGGTTTGATTAGCACTTACAGTTATTCCTCCATGACACACTGCCTCGCTTCCGTATTGTATCTTAAGATTTACCTAAGATAACCGCACTTTAGCTTTATTCAGTTGTGATGGTCCGTCAGAGAGATTATTCATCCTTACTCATCGGGTTAACCCTCCTAGTCACATTGGATTGGAAGTGAAATCTTTAATAGTATAGGTTGATTAGTAAATCTTATACACAGCAATTAAAATTAATTTTCATAAATGGAATCGGCGAAATTTCTCAAATAAGAAACACTTCCTTTTTTATCCTTTAAAGAAGATAATATTTTTAAGGACCTTAATCATGCCATCTTAACATTTGGCCTTTAAAATAGGAGTAACAATTCAAATCAAAGCGAAGAATAGATGGAGGAAATGAATGATGTTAAAAATATTAATTGTTGATGATGATAAAGAAATTCGAAATTTGATCGCAGTATATTTGGAAAATGAAGGAATGGAAACTGAAAAGGCTGAAGATGCGATGGAAGCTTTAAAAATGTTAGAAAAAAGTGCATTTGACCTCATTATTTTAGATATTATGATGCCGAAAATGGATGGCATTCAAGCGTGTATGAAAATTAGAGAGGAACGCAGCATGCCAATCATCATGCTTTCTGCAAAATCAGAGGATATGGACAAAATTCAAGGGCTCGCTGCGGGTGCAGATGATTATTTGTCTAAACCGTTTAATCCATTGGAATTAATTGCCCGGGTGAAATCTCAATTAAGAAGATATAAAAAATACAATGCCGAGCCAGTTGTCGATAAAAGTATTTTGGAAATAGGGGAGTTAACAGTCAATACAAATACACGGCAAGTGTGGGTGCAAAAGAAAGAAGTTCGATTAACGCCAAAAGAATTTGATATTTTGGAGCTGCTTGCTCGAAACAAAGGAATTGTTTTAAGCGTTGCAAAAATTTATGAAGCGGTATGGAAGGAAGACTTTTTTAAATCGGATAATACCGTGATGGTGCATATTACTAAAATTCGAGACAAAATAGAGGTAGAACCGAAACGCCCCATTTACATTAAGACAATTTGGGGAGTAGGTTATAAAATATGAACACGATTAAGTTTCGAAATACATTAACCGTAAATCTCCTTTTAATGATTGTCATTAGCTTTTTTGGAACGTATGTTGCGATAATCGTTTTTTCTAAAATGGGTACGCTTATTAACCCGAAAGGCAGTATGCTGAAATTAAGTTTATTACTAACATTTTGGTTTATTATGATCATCTTAACGTTCGTTTCGATATTTTCATTGCTCGTAAGGAAAAAAATACTGTATTTAAAACACATTTCTGAAACAGTCCAGCATATTGCAAATGGACAACTCGGGCTAACAATTGATATTAAAGGTAAGGATGAACTTTCACAGCTAGCCGGCAACATTAATTACATGTCAAAGGAATTAGAAAATAAGTTTATCCATGAAAGACAACTAGAAAAACAAAAAATGAACTAATTACAAATATCTCTCATGATTTACGGACACCATTAACATCAATTATTGGCTATTTGAATTTAATAAAAAGTGGGCAATATAATAATGAAAATCAGCTACAGGAATATTTTGAAACGATTTATTCAAAATCACAAAGACTCAATTACTTGATGGATGAGCTATTTGAATTTACCCGATTATCTAGTCCAGATGCGATGTTAAATCTGAATAAAGTGGATTTAACAAGTTTATTGCAGCAAATTGTAGGGGAGTATATTCCAATTTTTGAGAAGGAACAATTAACTGTCCAACGATTAATTACAGAAGAAGATATCCCTGTTTTAATCGATGTTGATAAAATGGTGCGTGTGTATGAAAACCTTTTTATGAATGCCATTAAATACAGTATGAAGCCTTCCGATATACAAGTTGCTTTTAACTCCATAGAGAATATCGCCGTTTTACAAGTATCAAACAAAGTAGAAAATCCCCCTAGAGCAGATGTTAATAAAATGTTTGAACGTTTTTTTAGGGGAGATGAGGCAAGGATGGATGCACAAGGGACAGGACTTGGATTGTCGATATCCAAAAGAATTATTGAACTTCATCATGGGAACATACGCGCAGAGTACAAAGATAATTGGATAAGCTTTATTGTGGAACTTCCAATAAATCATGAACATCTTCAGAATTCTTAATGATTTTTAGGCGTATTTCTTAATTTTCTTTTCTTACTATATGGAGATAGGAAGTAATGAGGAGAATGAAGAATTTGAAAAAGAAATGGATCATTATTGCCATTTGGATTTTAGCTGTATGTATATTAAAGTATTTTAATTTACTTTCACTGGATATGTATACGTTGAAAGCACTAATTTCGGAGTATAAAAATTATGCATATATCGTGTTTATCGGTTTATGGATTGTACGGCTAATATTTTTAATTCCAGGTACAATACTAATGATTTTGGGAGGCATATGCTTTAGTCCAGTAGAAGCTTTCTTATTATCAACAGTAGGGATAGCATTGAGTACGACGTTGATTTATATTGTTTCAAGATATTTCGCAAGTCATAAGATGAGAACGTATTTAGTGGATCGACATCCAGAGTTGGACAGCTTATTAGAAACGTATAACTACAAATTTCTAGCACTAGGCATTATTTTTCCAATAGCTCCTGCAGACGTCATTTGCTTTTTATCCGCTTCAGCCCGTATCAAATATGTAACATATCTATTAACGATACTAATTGCGGGCGCCCCGTTAAGGATACTGTATAGTGTTATTGGGACAAGTCTCGGTGAATCCAAAGTTGGTTTAGCCTTTTTAATCGTATCGTTTGCAATTGTATTTATTGCATCCTTTAAAATTTGGAACAATATTAAGAAAAAGCAAAAGATTCAATGCGAATGAGGGCGCTCAAAGTTTATACGCACAGAAGGTAAAGGAAATAGAATCGCATATAAGCTTAGTAACGCTAACCCCTAGTAAACGGGGGATAGCGTTATTTTTATTGCCTTATAAATGATATTTCAAAAGAATATTAAATCCAAATCATCTCAAGTGAAAAGTCATAAAAATAGACGCTATTAATGCAAAGTGTTCCACGTGAAAAGTTTTATCGATATAATATTTTCTGTCTATTCTGTCGATTATACTTATTAATCTTATATTCTTTTGCTTTTTTATATGTCAATAATTATAATTAAATATGATATTCACAATAAAGGGGGATTTGGATGAAAAAGTTAACGGTTTTTGCAGCACTTATTTTAATGGTTCAATTATTTTTACCATACTCATTAAATGTTAAGGCGGAAGAAACGGATGAGCTATTCAATTATTTAGCGCTAGGTGATTCACTCGCAGCAGGTATGGATGAAAAAGGTGAGATTGGCTATGGCTATGCTGATTATTTAGCACTGTTATTGGCGGGGGACGATGAGGGGTCTATTGATTATAATAAAGGCTTCGCATATCCAGGCTATACAACAGCTGATGTTTTAAAGGACATTCAGGCAGATGTAACAAAGCCGATTACTGATCTAACAGGTATTACGAAAAATACAACAGCAATTAAACAAGCAATTAAAGATGCTGACTTTATAACGTTAAGCGTTGGAGCAAACGACGTCTTAAAAAATGTGAAGACAAGCGAAACAGGTCAACTTTCATTTGATTTAGCAGGCGTTACAAAAAGTATTCAAGATGTAGCGTTGAATTATGAAAAAATCTTTGCAGCCATTTATGATTTAAACCCTGAAGTCGATGTTGTTGTGATGGGTCTTTACAATCCATTCCCTTATATTCAAGATGCATCAATTCAAACGCAATTAAATACGTTAGTTTCGACGATGAATAAAGCATTACAAACAGTTGTCGAAAAAAATGACGCTATTTATTCAAATGTTGCGGAGTTAGTTGCAGGGAATTTCACAACATACTTACCAAATCCACAAAATATCCATTTAGCTGCAACTGGTTATGGGGCAGTGGCAGAAATGATGTTGAGTGATTATATTGTCGCTATTTTAGGTGATTACGAAGATGAGTATGGTGACTTAATTGAAACGCCAATTACTGAAGCGGGTGACTACTTCACAGATATCGCAGGTCATTGGGGTAGTGAATATATTAATTTAGCGTATATGGGCGGTTTCATGAATGGCTTTGAAGATGGCACATTCAAACCAGATGTTAATGTAACGAGAGTACAAGTATTATCTGTTATTGCTCGTGCTTTCGATTTGACGGCAACTAAACCAGCGCCATTTAAAGATATTAAAAACTATTCATTACAAACACAAAATGAAATTGCAGCAGCTTATGAAGCAGGTCTCGTGAAAGAAAACGGTGGTTATTTAAATCCGAAAGATAATGTAACAAGAGCGCAATTCGCACTTATTTTAACACGTCTTTCAAATAGCCTTGAAGGTGAAGTGTATGTACCAGCTGCAAAAGCGCCATTCAAAGATATTGCAAAATACGATGAAGAAACGCAAAATGCAATCACACTTTTATATGATTTACAACTTGTCCAAGGAAAAACAGCAGATCAATTTGATCCAGCTGGAAGTATGACGAGAGCACAGTTAGCAAAAGTATTAGTTTTAGCATTTTTAAGCGGTGAAGAATAAGCGTAAATCAATTAAGATAAAAGCGAGCGTTCAATGGATGGGGATCCATGGACGCTCGCTTTTTATTAATTGCAAAAAAGGGGATTTTTGCAAGGGGATATAAGATTATTCTTTCCACTTTAAGCTCTCAAAGAAATGATAAATCTCTTCAAAAACGAGTTCGCGTTCTTTCCCTAATGTTAAAATATGACCAGAGTTAACAAAGGTTTTTACGGATTTAATCGGCGATTTTATTGAAGAATAAATTAAATCGGCACTTTCACAATAGTATTCATCATCTTCAAATCCACGTAAAATGTGGACAGGTGATTGGATCGTATTTAAGTTATCACTTGTTTCATTAATAAGGTTTTGTAAATTAATTAATGAAGGCATCTCCATAAGCTCAGCAATTTTTGTGCGAGTATCAACGGCTTCATCATACGTACCAGATAATTTTTTATAATTAATTGCATAATCAACAATGCGGCTTTGTAGGCTATCCGTTGTTTTAGCTAAAGCTGGTGCAGACATTGAAACAATCGCTTTTGTTGGACGTTCTTCTCCTAATTTTAATGAGAAAATACCGCCGAGCGATACACCTGCGACTGCGATTTCATCATAACCACGGCTGCGTAATTCATCATAGCCTTCAATGGCACTATTCCACCATTCCATTGGATTGGATTTAATAAGTTGATCTGGCCCACTACCATGCCCTTTGTATAAAGGTGCGTGTACAGTGTAGTTGCGATCTGATAAATATTTTCCTAAACGTTTTACATCATTTGTGTTGCCTGTAAATCCGTGAAGTAAAAGAACAGCACGATTCCCTGTTTCAGTTAAAAAAGGTTTCGGCGCGATGAGTTTCATAGTCGATTAGACTCCTTCGTGAAGTTAATTGTGTCAGTTTTAGAAAACTTTATAAAAATCTATTGATATTTAAAAGCAATTTTGTTATGAAATACAGTTGTTACCGACTATTATAGAACTATAAATATATAAGTACAATTTATTATTTTTATCATTTCGATTACTTTAAGTTATCAATGGAGTGAGGTATGAATTTATGGAGATGGAACAACTTCGATATTTTAAAACCGTTGCTAAGATGCAACATATGACCCGTGCAGCAGAAGTTCTATCGATTTCTCAACCGGCGTTAAGTAAGTCGATTGCAAACATTGAACAAGACCTTGGTGTGCCATTATTTAATCGAGAAGGGCGTTCCATTTATTTAAATCGTTTTGGCGAAACCTTTTTGCAAAGTGTAAATGTGATTTTAGATGAATATGAGCGTGTAAAAGAAGAATTTGAAGATATTGTCCGTCCAGGTTCCGGTGAAGTATCATTCGGCTTTATTCATACGCTAGGAACAGAAGTTGTGCCAGAACTAATTGCGGCAACGAGGAAACGTTTTCCCAATATGCTTTTTTCATTAACACAAGCGACATCATTAAGTTTAATGAAACGTTTAGAAGAAGGGGCAATTGATTTATGTTTATCCCAAAAAATTGCTTCGAAAGTGATTGAAATTGAAACAGAGGAATTATTTGCGGAGGAGCTATTCGTTGTTGTACCTAATACACATCCTTTAGCTCACCTAGAAAGCATCAAGTTAGAAGATATTAAAGGTGAACCATTTATTGCGATTAAAAAAGGAAATTCATTGCGTCAATTAGTTGATGAATTTTTCCTTAAGGAAGGGATTAAGCTGAATACAACTTTTGCTGCTGAAGAAATGCATACCGTTGCGGGATTCGTAAGTGCTGGAATGGGGGTCTCGCTCATTCCAAACATTAAAGGGCTCGATAATTATAATGTAAAACGTTTAAAGGTAAATCCGCCTTGCTATCGTTCAATTGGGGTTTCGTGGGCAAAAAATCGTTATTTACCGCCCGCAGCGACAGAGTTCAAGCAGTATTTAATCGAGTATCTTCAAGATAGAGAAAAAATGCAGTAAGTAATTGGAGGAGTAGTATGATGTGGCAGCAAAAGCAGTTATTTGAGCGATTAATAAATGAACATGTAGAGCCACAAACAGCTGAAAGATTGAGGCAACAATTACAGCTAGCGCTTCATGGTGATAGTAGCGCGATGGTAGAAGTGGCTCGATTTTATAAGGTAGCTGACTATTTGGATGGTATGCACGAGTGGTTGAAGAATGCGATTGATCATAACGATGCGGATGGATATTTTGAATTGGCCAACTGCTTTTATGAAGGTATTGGTGTAGAGGAAAGCATACATCGCGCTCTGTACTATTATGAACAGGCAGCACAGCAAAATCATCCAGATGCGATGAATAATTTAGCGGATATGTATTTGAATGGAGAAGGTACTGAAATTAATGAAGAAGCAGCAATGGCATGGTTTATAAAAGCTGCAAACTGCGATGTAGTAGAAGCGATGTACACACTTGGCATTATGTATGAGCAAGGAATTGGGACAGAAATTGATGAGGACAAGGCATTTACATATTATAAAATGGCGGCAAATGGCGGAGATAGTGAAGGGCTTTACCGCATTGGGATGATTTATTTCAATGGGGAACTAAAGCAAAATCAAAGCTATGAGCAGGCAATGAAATGGTTTTATCGTGCAGCAGATATTTTCCAAGTAGATGCACTTTATAATATTGCTTATTGCTATGAAAATGCACTCGGCGTGGAGAAGGATCAACAACAAGCTATTCGCTATTATAAACAAGCTGCTTTACTAGAAGATGTTGCATCCATGTTGAAACTAGCCGAGCTATATGAAGGAGTAGATCCTCAAGAGGCGGAAAAATGGCGACAAGCAGCACGACAAATTTAACTATATAAGTTCACCTAATGAAACTGATATTTCATTAGAATTAAAATCGAACTAAGGATACGTTCTTTTGTTTTTTAGAAAAGAAATTCATCGATATGTTTAGATTTTCTAAAGAATAGGAATTATATTTATTATAAAAGAATTGGATAAGGAGGGAATCTGCGATGCTATTATTTGCGATTCCACAATTGTCTTCTAATCAAAATGAAAGTCCTATGCAAAAAATGAGTAAATATTCGCGAATGCAACAAGAAGATTTAACAGCGCTCTGTACGATTGTTGAGTACTTAAAAGGACATTTACAAGTAGGATTAGACCATCAAGATGTGAAGAAATATATTGGGGAAATATCAATCATAAATACTCATCAAACAAAACGATATGAAGAAATTGATGCATTGATTAACGAGAATATCTTCCAAATGAAAAAGGGGAAAACACAGGATAATACCGTGCTACTTTATGGGAAAGAGGTTCGAAAAGTTGAATCTGGTTTGCGCACATTGAAGTTATTTGTTTGTGATGCAATCGAGATGTTAGGTGAGGGAAAGATAGAGGGCAATCGAAGTGAAGACAGAATCCGTTATTTCGAAACAAGGTCCCTTTCTTTGGGAAAAGAAATTTCTATTTTAAGTGATCAATTATCACAAATTTAAAGTGCTACATTTTCTTCATTGGTGATACCGATGGGGGAAATGTATTTTTGAAATATAATTTGACTCTATGAATAGATCCTTATTTCTATGGGACGATGTACTTAATAGAAGTAGGTATAATAGATTGAGGATGAGCATATAATATATGACAGAATGTGTGTTTTCTATAAATAACCACTTTTAACATTTACAAATTTAACATTTAACCCTATAGTCCTTATAACATTTAATTCCTTAAAAGGAAATGTGTACATTGTGAATGTGATTCATTAGGTACAATGAAATCGGAACTATTTTTGAGACAAGTATATTTTGGACGGTATGCAATACTAAACGACTAAAAATATGGCTAGTGTAGTCACATAAACATTTTTTTAGTCGTTATTGTTTATATGAATCACTGGTTTGCTTCTTTATAATGTTGTTAACTAGTATAGTTTTATAAATAAGTAAATAGATATATTGAAAACTTTAAGAGTACTTAAATAAACTAAAAACGTCATTTATATCATTACGAAATACAATATTAAAATAGGTGAGGGCATGTGAATGTTTTTTAAAAAAAAGGATGCTATTCCAAAAACGATGATAAGTGATGTAGCTGTTAAGTTAGAGTATATAAACAATTTAAAGGTACGCAAACAGATTCAGATGCTAAATTTAACAGAGGAAGATTTAAAGTATTTAAAAGTTTTCAAACCACATATTGATAAAAATATTGAGATGGTCGTTGGTGAATTTTATCAAAACTTAGGGATGGAATCCAGTTTAACAAATATTATTAGTAATCATAGCTCTGTAGAACGTTTAAAACTAACTTTAAAAAGGCATATTTGTGAAATGTTTGAAGGGATTATTGATGATGAATATTTTGCGAAACGAATAAAAATTGCACAAGTGCATGTTCATATTGGCTTGAAAACAAAATGGTATATTGGGGCTTTCCAAAGTTTATTTATTGTTTTTATTCAATTAGTGAAGGAAAACATTGCAGATGATGAGCAGCGCTTTAAAACAATTGAAGCGATTTCGAAAATATTAAACTTTGAGCAACAAGTAGTTTTAGAAGAATATGAAGCAGTACTAGAACGAATGAAGGACCAGCTGGCAGAAGAAAAACGTCAAATTAGTAATTCAATTATTGAATCATCGTCGAATTTAGCAACGATTTCTGAGGAAACAAATGCAGCATTTCAACAGCTAACAGCACAATCACAAATAATGACCTCCTTTGCGAAAAAAGCCATTGATATTTCAAATGTGGCGGATGAACAAGCGCAAAATGGGAAAAGCCAATTACATCGCCAAGTTGATTGTATGAATGCTATTCAAGATTCAGTGGGTTCTATTTCTGAAGAGATTGATAAGCTAGTAGAAATTTCAAAGGAAATGGAAGCAACAATGGGGATTGTAACAAATATTGCAAACCAAACAAATTTATTGGCGCTAAATGCTGCAATTGAAGCGGCACGAGCAGGAGAAGCGGGTAAAGGATTTGGTGTTGTAGCAGGTGAAGTGCGAAAGCTATCTGAACAAACGAAAGAATCGGCTGTCAATGTAGGAGAACTATTAAAAAATACGAATGATCGCACGATGAAATTGCTTGAATCATTGGAGCAAATTCAGAAAGCTGTTCAAACAGGTGAGGAAAATATGGGAGGCACCGAAGAACAATTCTCACTTATCGTGGAGGCTATGGTGGAAACGAAAGAACAAAATAACCTAGTTGAAAATGAAGTGGAGCAAATGTGTGGCATCATATCGGAGCTTGGTCGAGCATTTGATGAAGTGACATTGTCAGCTGATACATTAGCTGTCATTTCACATGGGCTAGAAAAATAATGTATTTAATAAACCCATGCCATTTTGATTCAATTCAAAATGGTTTTTTCGTGCGATATTTGTAATATACGGTTTGCCTATTTTGAAGGGAAACCGATTATACTAAAGATAAATATAGTTATGTACGGGAATGGGAGCGATTAGGATGAAAACAGTTATCGTTGTAGGTGGCGGCATTACAGGTCTTTGCACGATGCATTATTTGAAAAGACAAATGGCTGAGAAAAAGGTAGCGGCGCGTCTTATTTTAATAGAAAAGAATGCGCATTTAGGTGGGAAAATTCATTCAGAATATGAAGACGGGTTTATTATGGAAACAGGTGCGGACTCTATTGTTGCGCGTCATCCTGGTGTACTGGAACTTGTACGCGAACTGGATTTTGAATCAGAACTTGTATATAACGAGACAGGTATATCCTATATTCATACGAATAATGAGCTTCATGCGATTCCAGCGGGCTCAACATTTGGTATTCCGATGAGTGTGGATTCATTAATGGCAAGTACGCTCATTTCTGAAGAGGGAAAAAAACGTGTGCTACAAGATTTTGAAATACCGAATACGGATTTTACAAAGGACAGTTCAATAGGAGAGTTTTTGGAATTTTTCTTAGGGGAAGAAGTTGTGCATAATCAAATTGCCCCAGTACTATCAGGCGTTTATTCAGGTGATTTGTATCAATTAAGTTTAGCATCGACACTCCCTTATTTAGTCGATTATAAAAATGATCATGGTTCAATCATTAAAGGGTTTGAGGAAAATCGAGAGCAGTTTGAGAAGGCCGCAAATAAGAAGTTCATTTCATTTAAAAATGGATTGTCTGCTGTCATCGATCGACTTGAGGAAATGTTGCCAGAAGTTGAATTTATGAAAAATGCTACAACAGAAAGTATTCGAAAAGTGGGAACGCGCTATGAGGTAATAGCTAACGGAGAAAAAGTGGAAGCGGACGTTGTTGTGCTTGCCGTTCCAAATGACACCGTGCGTAAAGTATTAGCGGATGCACCACTAGATAAAAATTTAAAACAGTTTTCAACGGCATCTGTACTGACGATGTATGTAGGTTTTGATGTGCCGGATGATGTATTGCCAGCGGATGGAACGGGCTTTATTGTTTCGCATCAGAGTGATTTAATGTGCAATGCATCGACTTGGACAAGTAGAAAATGGAAGCATACGTCAGCACAAGGTAACCTACTTGTACGTTTATTTTATAAAAATAGTAATCCGCGCTATGAACAATTAGCTGCAATGTCAGATGATGAGCTTACGAAAGTTGCGTTAGAGGATATTCGAATAAGCCTTGGCATTGAAGCACAACCAAAAATAGTGAATGTGACAAAGTGGATTGATCAAATGCCGCGTTATGATTTAGCGCATAATGAGGCGCTTGGTATTGTAATAGAAGATTTAGAGGCGCGTTATCCGAACGTAATACTTGCAGGTTGCTCGTATTTTGGTGTGGGCATTGGTGCATGTATTCAAAACGGGAAAAAAACCGCACAACAAATAATCAATGCAATTGTGTAAAGTTATGCTTGAATGTGCTAGAAGGTATTGACGTTTTTTTCATATAACGTTATGATTCTTTTAATTATTATTAAAAAATTCATATAATTACTAATAAAAAAATAATATTGTATCTTATCGAGAGAAGTTGAGGGACTGGCCCTATGAAACTTCAGCAACCAACGAATTGTCAGGTGCTAAATCCAGCAGGCAAATGCCAGAAGATGAGAGGGACCTAAACTTACTATGTGTAACGCCTTCTTTTTATATTAGAAAGAAGGCTTTTTTATATCAATAAATGACTGAAAATACTGTGAATAGGGGAGTGGATACAATGGGTTTACTAGAAGATTTAAAAACAAAAGTATTAACAGCTGATGGTGCAATTGGAACGTTATTATATTCTTACGGTTTAGACTATTGTCATGAGGAAATGAATATTGCACGACCAGAAATTATCGAAAAAATACATGGTGAATATGTAGCAGCAGGCGCGGATATTATCCAGACGAATACATATGGTGCGAATGCGATTAAACTTGCTCGTTATGGCTATGAAAATCGCGTGCAAGAATTCAATGAAGCGGCTATTCAAATTGCTAAGCGTGCGGCAGCGCCAGGGGGGCAGTATGTGTTGGCAACAATCGGAGGCATTCGCGGCGTCCGAAAAAATGATGTGACATTAGCAGAAATTTTAGATGCGTTTGAGGAACAAGTGAAAGTACTTCTCGCAGGACAACCGGATGGCTTTTTACTCGAAACGTATTATGATTTTGAGGAATTATCGCATTGTGTTCATTTATTGCGCACATTAACGGACTTACCGATTATTGCACAAGTGACGATGCAAGATCCAGGCGTTTTACAAAATGGCATGTCATTGAATGAAGCGTTATATGATTTGGAAGCGTTAGGCGCGGATATTGTCGGCAGTAACTGTCGCTTAGGGCCGTTCCATACAATTCAAGCATTTGAAGGTATAGCACTTCCGGAAAATGCGTTTTTATCGGCTTCTCCCAATGCTTCTTTATTAGATGTGGAAGATGGGCGTGTTGTTTATGAGTCAGAGGCAGATTATTTTGCGCGAGCTGCGGTTGAATTAGTGGAGCAAGGTGTTCGTTTAATTGGTGGCTGCTGTGGAACGACACCACAGCATATAGCGGCAGTGAAAAGTCGTTTAGCGCATGTTAAGCCGATTACAGAGAAAAAGGTGAAGAAAGAGCAAGGTTGGACAGAGTTTGTGCGTGTACCTGAACCACGTCAGCAAGAGCCTTTACATATAAAGGCGCAGCGCGAACGTTCAGTCATTGTAGAGCTAGATACACCACGTCATTTAGAAATTGATGGATTTGTGGAAGGTGCTAAAAAATTATACAACGCAGGTGCAGATGTCATTATGATGGCGGATAATTCCCTTGCCTCTCCGCGTATAAGCAATATTGCGATGGCGGCTATTTTGAAGCAACACGGTATACGTACATTGCCCCATCTAACTTGTCGTGACCGTAATTTAATCGGCTTGCAATCACATTTAATGGGCTTAGATGCATTAGAGTTGCATGACCTTTTAGTGGTGACAGGTGACCCGACAAAAGTGGGAGACTTCCCTGGGGCAACGAGTGTATATGATGTGTCATCTATGGAGTTAATTTCATTAGTGAAACAATTAAATGAAGGTGTTTCTTTCACAGGGAAAACATTGCGAAAGCAGGCGAATTTCTCCGTAGCAGGTGCGTTCAATCCAAATGTGCGTGTAGTAGAACGTGCGGTTGCGCGTTTAGAGAAAAAAATTGAACACGGGGCGGATTATTTTATTTCGCAGCCCGTTTATACAAAAGAAAAGATTAAAGAAATTTATGAGGCGACAAAGCATTTAGAAACGCCGATATATATTGGCATCATGCCTTTAACTTCATTTAGAAGCGCGAACTTCCTACATCATGAAGTACCAGGCATTAAGCTTTCAGAAGAAGCGTTAGCGCGTATGGAAGCTTGTGGTGAGGACAAGGAGGCTGCAACGAAAGAGGGCATAGCAATTGCCAAAGAACTTTTAGAAACAGCTTGTCAGTATTTTAATGGAATTTATTTAATTACACCATTCTTACGCTACGATATGACGTTAGAGTTAATCGACTATGTGAAAGCGTTCGATCTGAAATATAAAGGAGTCAAAACAAATGCTTAATCATCCAATTCAGGATCAACTACAAAAACGAATATTAATTATAGATGGTGCAATGGGTACAATGCTTCAAAATGAAAATTTGACGTATGAAGATTTCGGTGGTGAAGAATTAGACGGCTGTAACGAAAACCTAATTTTGACGCGCCCAGATGTACTTGAGAAAATCCACCGTGCGTATTTAGAAGCTGGTTCAGATATTATTTGTACAAATACATTTGGTGCGACGCCACTTGTTTTAAATGAATATGACCTGGGACATAAAGCGGTAGAAATTAATAAGCGCGCGGTGGAAATTGCACTAGAGGCGGCACGTGAATTTTCGACACCTGAATGGCCACGTTTTGTTGCAGGTGCGATGGGACCGACAACAAAAACGTTGTCGGTAACAGGTGGAATTACATTTGAAGAGCTTGAAGAGAACTTCTATGTACAGGCAAAAGCATTAATTGAAGCAGGCTCAGATTTACTATTACTTGAAACGTCTCAAGATATGCTCAATGTAAAGGCCGGTACAATTGCCGTACGTCGTGCGTTTGATGAATTAGGAATCGAGCTACCTGTGATGATTTCAGGAACAATCGAACCAATGGGGACAACACTTGCAGGACAATCTATTGAAGCTTTCTACATTTCAATTGAACATATTCAACCGTTATCTGTTGGCTTGAACTGCGCGACAGGTCCAGAGTTTATGACGGATCATATTCGTTCATTAGCAGAGTTGTCAAATGGCTATATTAGTTGTTATCCGAATGCAGGCTTACCAGATGAGGAAGGGTGCTACCATGAAACACCTGAATCATTATCGAAAAAGCTTCAAGGCTTTGCAGAAAAAGGTTGGCTTAATATTATCGGTGGCTGCTGTGGTACGACACCTGCGCATATCGCGGCGATTCGTGAAGCAGTGGCAGGTTTTGCGCCACGTAAACCTAAAGAAAAGACACATACGCATTTCGTTTCAGGCATTGAACCGTTACAGTATGATGATTCGATGCGTCCGTTATTTATGGGAGAGCGTACGAATGTTATCGGCTCACGTAAATTCAAAAATTTAATTATTGAAGGTAAATTTGAAGAAGCGGCAGAAGTTGCACGTGCCCAAGTAAAAAATGGAGCGCATGTTATTGATATTTGTCTTGCCAATCCAGACCGTGATGAAGTAGAGGACATGAAAAACTTCATGCAGGAAGTTGTTAAAAAGGTAAAAGTGCCTTTAGTAATTGACTCGACGGATGAAAAGGTTATGGAAGCCGCTTTAAAGTATTCACAGGGTAAGGCAATCATTAACTCGATTAACTTAGAAGATGGCGAAGAACGCTTTGATGCGGTAATGCCACTTGTGAAAAAGTACGGGGCAGCGCTTGTTGTCGGAACAATCGACGAAAAGGGCATGGCGATTACGCGTGAGCAAAAGCTAGCAGTGGCAGAGCGTTCATTTAAATTGCTGAAAGAAAAATGGGGCATGGCGCCAGAGGATATTATTTTTGACCCATTAATGTTCCCAGTTGGTACAGGGGATGAGCAATATATTGGCGCGGCAGAGGAAACAATCGAAGGAATTCGTTTAATTAAAGAAAAGCTACCACATTGCTTAACTGTTCTTGGGGTGAGTAACGTATCATTCGGTTTACCGCCAGTAGGTCGTGAAGTGTTAAATGCGGTTTATTTATACCACTGTACGCAAGCAGGCCTTGATTATGCGATCGTGAATACAGAAAAATTAGAGCGATTTGCTTCGATTCCAGAAGAGGAAATTAAGCTTGCGAACGATTTAATTTTCAATACAAATGATGAAACATTAGCGGTATTTACAGATTTCTATCGTGGTAAAAAGAAAGAGTCTGCTGTGAAAGTATTGCCTGCAACTGTGGAGGAGCGTCTTGCGTATTATATTTTAGAAGGTACGAAGGAAGGTTTAATAGAAGATTTAAATTTAGCGCGTGAGATGTTTGATACACCGCTAGATATTATTAATGGACCACTTATGGAAGGAATGGCTGAAGTAGGTCGCCTATTTAATGAAAATCAGCTCATTGTAGCGGAAGTGTTACAAAGTGCAGGTGTTATGAAAGCAGCCGTTGCCCATTTGGAGCAGTTCATGGAAAAAGGTGATTCCAGCGCAAGTAAAGGGACGCTTGTACTCGCAACCGTTAAAGGTGACGTACATGATATCGGTAAAAACTTAGTCGATATTATTTTAAGTAATAACGGTTTCCGTGTCATTGATCTAGGAATTAAAGTAACGCCTGCGCAATTGATTGAAGCGATTCGTAAAGAAAAGCCAGACTTTGTAGGACTTTCTGGATTGCTTGTAAAATCAGCACAACAAATGGTTATTACCGCGCAAGATTTCAAAGAAGCGGGCATTGATATTCCGATTTTAGTTGGAGGCGCTGCTTTATCACGTCGTTTTACAGAAACAAAAATTTCTGAGCAATACGATGGTCCGGTCATTTATTCGAAAGATGCGATGCAAGGTTTAGATCAAGCGAACCGTTTAATGAATACAGAGCAACGTGAAGAACTTGTTGCGGAGCTAAAAGAAGCGCGTGAAAAGCGTATTGAATCCGATGCAAAGCGTGCAGCTCGACCAGTTGCAGTACTAGAAAAACCAGTCCGTACAGTTGGAGATGCCGATGTTTTCCTTCCAGGAGATTTAGTGCGTCGAGTGAAGCGTAATTACTCAGTTGCTCACTTACAACCTTATGTGAACATGCGTACATTAATCGGACATCATTTAGGGCTGAAAGGTAATTTAGCACAAATGTTAGAAGAGCAGGACGAACGCGCAGTGCAATTAACTACGCTCGTTAACGAGTATTTAAGTAGTGATCTACTAACGCCTTCTGGTATGTATCAATTTTTCCCTGCACAATCAGATGGCGATGATGTTGTCGTTTATAGTCCAGAAGATCACAAGACGGAAATTAAGCGATTTACATTCCCACGTCAGCAAGTTAAGCCGTTTTTATGCTTGGCAGATTTCTTAAAGTCAGTAGATAGTGGGGAAATGGATTACATCGCGTTAATGGTTGTCACAGCAGGTCATGGGGTAAGCGACTTAGCGAGAACGTTAAAAGAGGAAGGAAAGTTTTTAGAGAGTCACGCACTTATGGCGACGGCACTTGAGCTGGCAGAAGGATTTGCAGAGCGTATTCACCAGGAAATTCGCGATCAGTGGGGCTTCCCAGATGCAACAGACTTCACAATGCGAGACCGTTTTGCTGCGAAATACCAAGGACAGCGCTTCAGCTTCGGCTATCCTGCTTGTCCAAATTTAGAAGATCAAGAAAAGTTATTTGCGTTATTAAAGCCTGAAGATATTGGCGTACATCTTACTGAAGGTTTCATGATGGAGCCAGAAGCAAGTGTATCTGCTATTGTATTTGCACACCCAGATGCACGCTATTTCAATGTTTAAGGCGAAGTGTAAGTTTTGCTGTATAAAGTAAATAAGAACCGTCCTGCTAAAGTTGCGGGGCGGTTTCGACTTTAAAGGGAGATGAATGGATGATTAGACTAGCAACAGCAGCGGATATACCAACGATTTTAGAAATCTTTAATGACAATATTTTAAATTCGACGGCGATATATATGTATGAGGAGCAAACGTTAGCACAGCGTATGGCGTGGTATGAGCAAAAATTGCAAAATGGCGAGCCGTTATTCGTTTATGAAGACAATGGCGAAGTAGCAGGCTATGCAGCATACGGTCCATTTCGTGCGTATCCAGCTTATCAATATACAGTGGAGCATTCCGTTTACGTACATAAAAACCATTATAAAAAAGGGATTGCTACGAAGTTAATGGATGTGCTCATTGAACATGCCCGTAAAAACGAGGTAAAAACAATGGTTGCATGTATTGATCGTGAAAACGAAGCGAGCATTTATATACATGAAAGACTTCACTTTACGTATAGTGGAACGATTCGTAATGCAGGCTATAAGTTTGGACGTTGGCTGGATTTAGTTTTTTATCAACTCGATTTAGAAGGACCAAATGAGTCAAAAGAAAAATAATTATCTCAGATTGGTACCTAGTCATATGACAACTGTCATAAAAAAGTTGTGATATTTGCTCGTACACTCTTTTTCTGAAATTTTATACGATATGTGTAACAACTTAAGGAGAAAGAGGGAGATAATTTTGGCAATAACAGATGCGGAAAAAACAAAACAGTTAAGAAAAGATATAGCCCCATTTGCAAAATCAGAGCTGCGTATTAGTATTCAGCAAATTATAAATACAATTGTACCAATCTTTTTAATATGGGGAGCAGGTTATGTACTTTTACAATATTCACCGTGGTATACGGCATTATGTAGTGTCATTGCATCAGGGTTTGTTGTACGAGCATTTATTATTTTCCATGATTGTACGCACGGTTCATTTTTCAAAAACAAAACGGCCAATGCAGTTATTGGCAATATTACAGGGCTGTTAACATCATTTCCATATGAAAAATGGAAACGTGAGCATTCGATCCACCATGCAACAAGTGCAAACTTAGACAAGCGCGGCATTGGCGATATCGATATGTTAACAATTGATGAATACTTAGAAAAATCTAAGTTAGGTCGTTTAGGTTACCGATTCTATCGTAATCCAATCGTATTGTTTGGGCTAGGACCACTATTTATGGTACTTGTATTAAACCGTATTAACCGTAAAGATGCGAAGCGTAAAGAGCGCTTAAATACGTACTTCACGAACCTTGCATTATTAGTAATTTGTACGTCTTTAATTTTAATATTCGGTTTCTCAACATTCTTATTAGTACATGGCTTAACATTATTTATCGCAGGTTCATTAGGCATTTGGTTATTTTATATTCAACATACGTATGAAGATTCGTATTTTGAATATGATAAAGATTGGGATTATGTAAAAGCTGCGGTAGAGGGTAGTTCTTATTATAAATTACCGAAAATCTTACAATGGATTACAGGAAATATCGGCTTCCACCATGTGCATCATTTATCACCACGTGTGCCAAATTACAAATTAGAAGATGCGCATGAATCAATTAAGCCGTTACAGCAGGCGACGACAATTACAATCAAAACAAGCTTAGAATCGCTACGTTATAAATTATATGATCCTGAAAACTATCGCTTTGTAACATTTAAAGAAGCGACATCATCAGAGCGTATGAGAAATAAAACGTCGTTAGCAAAATAAGTTGGATTTATAAGAAGGTACCTCAAGATTCAACATGAGGTGCCTCTTTTGTTATAATGAATGAAAAAAGAGAATTGAGGCCGTTATGCAAACTTGGTATAGTATCATCCCGAAAAGCCCGATGTTAAGTATTTATATATGGATAATTTTTTGTATTATGCCGTTTTTCTTTATTATTCAGTCATTTCCACTGTGGCAAATTATTACGGGAATTGGGTTTATTTTATTTTACTTCCTATGTCATTATTTTTCGTTCCGTGCAAAACCGGGATTAAAATATATGTGGATTAGCTTCCAAATGGTGCTCAATATTGTGATGACCCTACTGTTTGGATATGTTTATTTATCCTTATTTACGGCATTTTTTATCGGCAATATTAGGCAATCTGTTGGATTTTATATTATGTATGGCTTACATATAGGCTTTACTGTGCTATCTATTGTAGGTGGCTACTTTATTTTTCTTGATTTATTTTTGACGCAAACCCCGTTTATTATCATTAATGTATTGGGCGTAGTTCTTCTACCGTTTACACTGTATTCAAAAACGCGTCGGGAAAATTTAGAAGGAGAGCTTGAGACGGCACGTGAGCGAATTTCCGAATTAACCGTTCATGAAGAGCGTCAACGAATTGCACGTGATTTACATGATACGCTTGGACAAAAACTATCCATGATTGGCTTGAAAAGTGATTTAGCTGCCCGATTAGTGGAAAAAGACCCACAACAGGCGATATTAGAAATAAAGGATATTCGCCAAACAGCAAGTGTGGCATTGAAAGAAGTTCGTGAGCTTGTTGCGGATATGCGCGCGGTACGTATCGAAGAAGAGTTATACCGAGTCGAGCAAATTTTAAAAGCTGCACAAATTAAATTTCGCTTAAATGGCGATAAATCCGAAATCAAAATGCCAGTGCTTGCTGAAAGTGTCATAAGTATGTGTCTTAAAGAAGCCGTGACGAACATTATTAAGCATAGTGAAGCAACGATTTGTCGCATTAGCTTTTATCAAAGTGAAGATGAGTTCAAAATGACGATTCAAGATAATGGTGTGGGCTTAGACCGTTCGAAACGCTTAAATGGCGGAAGTGGTTTAAAAGGCATGCAGGAGCGAATTGAATTTTTAAATGGTGTGATTGATATTGAAAGTGATCAAGGAACATCCGTTATTATTAAAGTGCCATTAGCCATTACGCATCAAAAAGGAGAGATGGAAAAATGATTCGTATAGTTATAGCCGAGGATCAGGGAATGCTACTCGGTGCGATGAAGTCTTTACTAAGTATGGAAGAGGATATCGAAGTTGTAGGGCTAGCAAAAAACGGCGAAGAGGCCATTGAGTTAGTCGAGGAGTTACAACCAGATGTTTGCATAATGGATATTGAAATGCCTGTGAAAACAGGTTTAGATGCTGCTGAGGCGCTACGCGGTAGTGATTGTAAAATTATAATATTGACGACTTTTGCGCGACCTGGTTATTTTGAACGTGCACGAAAAGCAGGTGTCCGTGGTTATTTATTAAAGGATAGTCCGATTGAAGAACTTGTTAACTCCATTCGTATTATTGTAGATGGTCGCCGAATTTACGCGCCTGAGCTTGTCGATTTCGTTTATGAAGATGATAGTGAAAACCCACTGACAGAGCGCGAAAGCCAAGTGCTGGAGCTGATAGCAGAGGGGAAAACGACGAAAGAAATCGCAGCGGAATTATATTTAGCTGCTGGGACCGTTCGAAACTATATCTCTACAATTTTAGAGAAGCTTGGTGTCGGTAACCGAATCGAAGCAATCGCCCGTTTTAAAGAAAAGGGCTGGAATAAATAAAGGGCATAGGGATTTTTTCCTTACTAAAGGCTCCATCTGTGAACTGTACACAGATGGAGCCTTTTTTGGGGGGATTTATTTGCGTTTTGTTAAGCGCCCTAATAAGAAAGCCCCTGCCGCAACTGCAAGAACAGTATTCGTTTTTTTATTGAATACTTTCTTTGTCACGTAGTTTAAGTTTTGTGGCCGCTCTGCTAATTGACGCATGAAATAGCCGTACCAATCTTTGCCGTATGGTACATATACACAAACCTTGTAGCCTTCGCGTGAGAGTTCTAGCTGCAAGTCTTTACGGAAGCCATAGAACATTTGGAATTCGAACTTGTCCTTTGGGATGTTATTTTCGAGGGCAAAGTATTTTACATGGTTAATCATATTTTGATCATGTGTAGCAATCGATGTAAACTGACCGTTTGCTAAATGTGATTCAATCAGCTCAAGGAAGTTAATATCAATATCTAACTGATCTTGATAGGCGATTTCCTCCGATTCTTTGTAAGCACCCTTTACAATGCGTAAACGGGAATTCGTAAACTGACTTATATCATCTTTTGCGCGGTGAAGGTAGGCTTGAATAACCGTACCAACATTCGTAAATGATTTTGTAAGCTCCTCAACCATATCAAGGGTAGTTTGTAAGTGCTGATGGTCTGCTGTATTGACGTTGACGAAAATACCGTAAGTTTCAGCATGTGCTACGATTTCACGTAAGTTGTCATAGCAAAAATCGATATCAATATCGAGCCCAAGCTGAGCTGGTTGTACCGAAATATGGGCATCCACTTCTTTTGCATGAATGGCATCAATCATTACAAGCAGATCATTTTTCGCTTGCGTTGCTTGTGCTTCATCCGATACAAAATTTGTTAAGTGATCGACCGTGCAAGAAATACCTTTTGCGTTCAGTTCTTCAATGCTTTTTAGCACCTCAGGGATTGTTGTACCTGCTACAATATTTTGCGCGCCAAGTTTAAAACCGTATTGTTGTGCTGTGTTGCTAAGTGTTTCGTTTTCAGATAATGAAATGAAAAAATCGCGTAATGCCATGAAAACATCTCCTTGTATCATTGTAAAAAAAGTATACCACACAATTTTTCAGTAGATATTATTGTGTATTAGTCTTTAACTTTTGCATTCTTTCGTTAAATAATGTGGGATACACTAAAAACCCTAAAATAACGGAGGATAATGTCGCGCAAGTGAGTAAGGCGAAAATGATTAAAATTTGAAACTGCACGGCTTCAATCGGATTTGCACCACCGATAATTTGTCCGCTCATGATACCTGGTAATTGGACAAGCCCGATTGTTTTTTGCGCTTCGATTGTTGGAATCATACTCGCTTTAATGGAATCTATTAGTTGTTGATGGACTGCTTGTTTTGGTGTGCCGCCGAGCGACAGAATAAGCTCGATTGTATGTTCGTTCGCATCAATTTCAGATTGAAACCGATTTAAAAACAAAATACATAATACCATCGAGTTTCCAACCATCATGCCACTGATAGGAATGATGAAGTTTGCCGTTGCAGGCATGATTTGAAGCCCAAGGAGTACGCTCATAATGACAACCTCTACCGAAAGCAACGTTACGACAAGCTTCCACGTAATGCCCGGTATACCTTTTCCTTTCTTCCGGGCGTTTAACGTCGCTGCCACAATCATTAATGAAATCATTAATAGCATATAAATGACGCTATCTGATTCGAAAACGAAATTCAGTATGTATCCGACAGCGAGTAGCTGAAAGACAGAGCGCACGGTAGCAATTGTTACATCACGTTCTAGCCCTAGCTTTAAAGCTTTCGATAAGGCAAGTGGAATCAACACAAATAATAAAGTGAGAGATAGGGAAGTATAAGTCATCTTTCATTACCTCGCTGGATAAATGATTGGACGACGGGATTATCTGATTGGAATAGTATCTCCGTTTGCGCGGCATCTATTAATTGCCCCTCTTTTAACAGCCACGTATAATGCCCCAGTCGTTTAGCCTGTTCGATATTATGCGTAATCCAAATAATTGTTACACCATATTGTACATTTAACTGAACTACTAACTCTTCAATTTCACGCACAGATTTGGGATCCAATGCAGATGTAATTTCATCGAGCAATAGAACTTCAGATTGATTTACTAATGTTCGAGCAATCGAAAGTTTTTGCTTTTGCCCACCAGATAAATCAATTGCCTCTCGCATTAAAAATTCCTTATCTAGCCCAACTGCTTGTAAAAAAGACAGTGCCTCTTCTTCGTTTAGCTTTTGCTCTTGTAACTTACGAGGAAGTGCTAAATTTTCATAGACGGAAGTTTTTAATAGCGGTGCAGACTGCAAAGCTATTCCAACTTTGCGACGTAATGTAGTTGGCTCAATTAACTCAATATTGTCATGTTCAATCATAATTTGTCCGCATGATGCAGAAATTAAACCGTTGCACAATTTGAGTAGCGTCGTTTTTCCTGCACCAGAAGGACCAATGAGTGTTGTAATTTGACCTTTATAAAACGTACCTGAAATATTTTTTAATAGCTTCGTTTGATTGATTTCAAATGAAACATTATCGAAAGTAATAGCGTGTTGTAACATAAATAACTCCTTTGCAAATAGTCCTTTTAGTAAGCTTAATCGGTAAAATGTAAGAATGCAAAATAACAGAGGACTACTTTGTAATTTGGTTGAACTTATCAAGTTATAGTATTTCTTGGGAAATGAATACGTGAATATGAATAAACAATAAAGCCCTTACATATTTCGAAAAAAATGAAATAGTGTATACTATGACTAATTATGCTTTGGAAGAAGGGAACAATAATGAGTGAAAAGTATGTAGATGATAGTTTAGCGTTGCATACCGATTTATATCAAATTAATATGGCAGAAAGCTACTGGGCGGATGGCATCCATAATCGTAAGGCGGTTTTCGAGTTGTATTTTAGAAAGCTACCATTCGGCAACGGCTATGCAGTGTTCGCCGGTTTAGAACGTATGTTGGATTATTTGAAGAACTTCAAATTTAGTGAAACAGATATCGCCTATTTACGCGATGAACTTCATTATAAAGAAGATTTTATAAATTACTTAAAAGATATACGCTTTACAGGTACTATGCATTCAATGGTTGAAGGTGAGCTTGTTTTTGCAAATGAACCAATCGTTCGAATTGAAGCACCATTAGTTGAGGCGCAATTAATCGAAACGGCACTACTGAATATTGTTAATTACCAAACGCTTATTGCCACGAAAGCAAGTCGTATTAAGCAAATTATTAAAAATGAAATTGGGATGGAATTCGGTACGCGTCGTGCACAAGAAATGGATGCGGCAATTTGGGGTGCCCGTGCAGCGATCATTGGCGGATTTGAATCGACATCGAATGTTCGTGCAGGGAAGATTTTTGATATTCCTGTAGCAGGTACGCATGCACATGCATTGGTACAAGCATATAAAAACGACTATGATGCCTTTCATTCCTATGCGAAACGCCATAAAGATTGCGTATTTTTAGTAGATACGTACAATACTTTAAGATCGGGTGTACCAACAGCGATCAAAGTAGCGAAAGAGCTTGGAGATAAAATTAACTTTATCGGGATTCGTTTAGATAGCGGTGACATTGCCTTCTTATCGAAAGAAGCGCGACGCATGCTCGATGAAGCAGGATTCCCAAATGCCAAAGTCATTGTGTCGAATGATTTAGATGAATACACGATTTTAAATTTAAAAGCACAAGGTGCGCGTGTAGATATGTGGGGGATTGGCACAAAGTTAATTACAGCTTATGATCAGCCAGCATTAGGTGCGGTTTACAAAATGGTTGCGATTGAAAATGAATGTGGCGAACTAGAAGATACGATTAAAATTTCAGCTAATGCAGAAAAAGTAACGACACCAGGATTAAAAAGGGTTTTCCGAATTATTAATACGAAAAATGGGAAATCTGAAGGTGACTACATTACAATGGCGGATGAAAATCCATCGAGTGAAACAAGAATTAAGATGTTCCATCCTGTGCATACATTCGTTTCGAAGTTTGTCACGAACTTTGAGGCAAAAGAACTGCATATAAAAGTAATCGATCAAGGCGAAATCATTTATGAAGTGCCATCATTACGAGAAATTCGTCAATATGCTCACGGCAATTTAGAGCTACTTTGGGATGAGTATAAACGTGCATTGAATCCTGAAGAATATCCAGTGGATTTAAGTCAAAAATGTTGGGATAACAAAATGCGTAATATTCAAGAAGTGCACAATATGGTTGCAGAAATATAAGCAGCGTTAAGGAGTGGTAGTTGTGACTGAATTACAACAGCAAATTATTGAAGAATTGCATGTTCTTCCTACAATCCATGTAGAGGAAGAGATTCGTAAATCAATTGACTTCTTAAAGGAATATGCAAAAAAGCATTCCTTTGTAAAAGGCTTCGTATTAGGGATTAGTGGAGGGCAAGATTCCACGTTAGCTGGAAAACTTGCGCAGCTTGCCGTCGATGAATTGAATGCAGAAGAAGGGACCACAAACTATTCTTTTTGGGCAGTAAGATTACCATATGGAATGCAATTTGATGAACAAGATTGCCAAGATGCACTCGATTTTATTCAGCCGACGAAAATTTACACGGTCAATATTAAAAAGGCAGTTGATGCGAGCTTTGAAGCATTAGCAATGGCTGGTATTGAGTTAAGTGACTTTGCAAAAGGCAATGAAAAAGCGCGGGAACGCATGAAAGTTCAGTTTTCAATTGCCGCGATGAACGGGGCGGTTGTACTCGGGACAGATCATGCAGCAGAAGCAATTACCGGCTTTTATACGAAGTTTGGAGATGGCGGCGCTGATTTAATGCCGATTTTCCGATTAACAAAACGTCAAGGTCGTCAATTGTTAGCGCATTTAAATTGCCCAGAGCATCTGTATTTAAAAGTACCAACAGCAGATCTTGAAGAAGATCGCCCATCCTTACCAGATGAAGTAGCGCTCGGTGTGACGTATGATCAAATTGATGACTATTTAGAAGGAAAGACAATTCCGGAACAAGCGCGTCAAACATTAGAGGGACATTATATCCGTTCGATGCATAAACGCCATTTACCAATCACTATATTCGATACATTTTGGAAATAATCCAATAGATAAGGCGCCTATAAACAAAAGGCGCCTTATTTTTACATCTAACAAAAATAGTTAATAAGAATGTTAGTTACCGTCTCACTTCTAAAAAAACGTCTGACCTTGTCGATATAAATACCTAAAGGGAGGAATGAAAATGAGGACGTCTAGAGTTAGCAGCGCGACGAGTAGTATTTATCGCAATGATACACGAGCTGTACAATCAGACATCCTATTTGCAGAGGCAATGGATGGGGGAAGACAAAATCTTTTTCGAGACCCCCGAGAGCAACTACAGCAACACCGAGGAAAGAAAAATAAACCAACACCAAAAGCAAAGAAGCTCGTACAAAATAAGGCGAGATTAATCGTAAAAGGGATGCAGTACAACGCCAATTCAGCAACAACGCTCAATCAATTATTTCAACGTACGACAAGTGTCAATGCCATCAATAAATTACAACGACGCAATATAACTTATCAAACCTCTATTTGAAATCGCCTAACTTGAATCTATTGTTAGGCGATTTTTGTGTTTTGTTGACTCTGTTCGAAGGGGTAGTTAACATTTATTTGGAATATTCACACGTTTACAGTTGTACTAAAATTTTCTTTTCGCTATGCTTAAAACAGTGAATTTATATACAAGCTTTTAACTAGGGGGGACAAAGTATGAACGAACAAATTGAAAAAATTATAAAAAACATTGAAAAAGTGATGATAGGAAAAAGAGAAATCGCAGAGTTAAGCATCGTTTCTTTGCTCGCAGGTGGACATGTGCTATTAGAGGATGTACCCGGTGTTGGAAAAACAATGATGGTACGTGCATTGTCCAAATCTTTAGGTACAACATTTAAGAGAATTCAGTTTACACCAGATTTATTACCGTCGGACGTTATTGGTGTATCTGTTTATAATCCGAAAACATTGCAGTTCGAATTCCGTCCAGGACCGATTGTTGGGAATATTGTGCTGGCAGATGAAATTAATCGGACTTCACCAAAAACGCAATCAGCTTTGCTAGAAAGTATGGAGGAGGCTTCAGTTACAGTAGATGGGGAAACAATCCAATTGCCGAAGCCATTTTTTGTTATGGCAACGCAAAATCCAATTGAGTATGAGGGGACATACCCACTACCTGAAGCGCAACTGGACCGATTTTTATTGAAAATTAAAATGGGTTACCCTTCAAAAGAAGAAGAAATAGAAGTGTTACGTCGAGCGGAAAGTACATTGCCAATCGATCAAATTGAAGCCGTTATTACTCTAGAGCAGTTAATTGAATTACAGCAACAAGTAAAGCAAGTCCATGTTGAAGATAATATTAAAGAATATATCGTGTCGCTTGCTCAAACAACGAGACATAATGACAAAGTATATTTAGGCGTTAGTCCACGTGCATCTATCGCGCTTATGAAGGCAGCCCAAGCGTATGCATTAATGAATGGACGCGCATTTGTTATACCAGATGATGTTCAATATTTAACGAAATTTGTATTTGGTCACCGATTAATTTTAAGACCAGAAGCACGCTATGAGGGCGTAACAGAAGAGGGAGTGATTGAGAGCGTGCTGCGCTATGTACCAGTTCCTGTGAAAAGGTTTGTACAGCAATGAGTCGGCTAAATGAATTTTTTAAACATGGAGGAAGACTTGTTACCGTAGTATCGTTGTTGGTCATTACGTACTGCTTTGCCATGTTTCAGGGCGGTTTTGTTAGTTGGTATCTCTTTTTCACCTTATTACCATTTGTCATTTATGCGATTTTATTAGCGATAATGCCAATAAAAATAACAGAAATTTCACGTACACTTTCAAAAGAGCGGGTCGAGCGCGGAGATAATATTGTCGTAACGGTCAAATTCCGCAATGCGAGCTGGTTTCCTATCATCTTTTTAACAGTTAGGGAACTACCGATGGACAGTCGCTTTTATGAGGCAGCTAATGGTCATTCAAGTAAGCTTTTTTTAGTTGGTTGGAAGCGAGAGTTTGAATGGTCCTATGAGCTAAAACAATTAAAGCGTGGCGAACATCATTTTCAAGGAATGGTCGTGACATGTACGGACTTTTTTGGCTGGACGATCCGTAAAGTAAAGGTCGAAAAGCCTCAAATGTTTTTTGTTTATCCAAAGGTATATCCTGTAACAACAGTGCCATTAAAAATGCAGTATGATCAAGGTACGACGGCTTCGTTATATTCACTTATAAAAGATACAACGATGGTAACGGGCGTTCGAGAATATGTACCTGGAGACCGCTTTTCTTGGATTCATTGGAAATCCTTTGCGAAAAATGGGGAGCTACGAACGAAGGAATTTGAGGATAAACAGTCTCAAAATATATTCTTTTTAATTGATCGGTCTGTGCAACGAAATTTTGAACAAGTAGTCGATTTCACTGCATCTTCTATCCGTACGATTGTCAAAGAGCGCGGGGATGTTTCGCTGTTAAGCGTAGGCATGGATCGCTATTTTGCACCTGTCATCAAGACCGAAAGTCAATTCGAGAAAATGATGCAGCATTTAGTTTCAATTCAGTCTGACGCTCAATTTGGTGTAGACAAACTGCTTCTGGAAGATCAAAAATTGATGATGCGTTCGGTCATTGTCATTGTGACAGGTGAGCTGACGCCAAATTTGAAAGAACTTTTAAATTCGAGTTCAAATTACGCCAAGAAAATCATTTGTTTTGTTATTGGAAATGAAACGGACTCTGCGCCATTCCACCATAACAACCAAGTTATTTTTATGAAGCCAAAATCGGAAGAGCAGGAAGTTGCGGAGGTGAATGTCTCATGAAACGCAGCGGCATAGAGCTTGCAGAACAGTTTCTATTTTATTTCATCGTCTTTTTGATATTAAGAGAATGGTTAATACCGATTATGCAGCTTACGGATACCGGCTATTTTAGCTTATTCACTTTATTTATAGCGCTCTGTTTAGTCATTAACTTTTTAGGCTGGCCATTACTAGTATCGTGGTTTTTGAAAATGGGCTTTATTGTGTGGGCTCTAGTATATGTTTACAATGATAGTAATTTATCGGACCTTGCATTTTTACAATATGAATTAAAATATAATGTCACGGTTTTAATGAATGGGGAGTGGGCTTTAGTAAGCGATCCTGTTCGTACAAGTTTATTTTTTGTACTTATTTGGATGCTCATTTATTTAATCCAATATTGGATAACGGTCCGTTTTACGATTTTTTATTTCTTCGTGCTTACCGTATTTTTCATCGCGACGCTCGATACATTTACAGATTATGATGGCACAACTGCGATTATAAAAATAGTTGTTTTAGGTCTTATAATGACATCTTTGTTGTTTGTAAAGCGTTTAATGCAGACGACAAATGCACAATTAAAATGGTCCAATTATTTCATCTATGTAGCGCCAATTGTCGTGTTTATTGGTGTTTCGGGAGTCGTTGCGGCTGTTTTACCGAAATCTGAGCCACAGTGGGCTGATCCTGTTCCTTATTTTAAAGATTGGGCAGGAATCGGACATACGGGTGAGTCTATTTCGCAAGTCGGCTACGGGGACAATGATGAAAGTCTTGGAGGTCCGTTCGTAGGGGATAATACAATTGTATATGAAGTGGAAACGCCAATTCGACAATACTGGCGGGTTGAAACGAAGGATGTTTACACGTCGAAAGGTTGGGAGAGCACAGCAAGCATGAGTTCTGAAGCCATTTTCCAACAATCTGAACGTATCCCGTTTACAATCAATCCGGGTGAAAAAGAAGAGAAAGAAGTGAAGGTTTATCCTTTAGGAGGCCATCCATTTTTAGTACAAGCTTACGGAACAACAAATTACATGTTGAATAACCCAGATGACACATTAAAGTTTAATGCTGCGAATGAAAAAATAGTCGCTATGGTAAGTGATGTTGAAAGGTATGTAACGGGGTATGAACTGTTATTTCAAGAGCCTTCTTACAGCTTTACCGAATTAAAAGAAGTGAAGACGTCCAGCCAAGTAGATGACCGATTTTTACAGCTACCGAAAAACTTGCCAACCCGTGTAAGGGATTTGGCGTACGAAATTACAGCAGATTATGAAAGTGTGTATGATAAAGCGCGTGCAATAGAATCGCATTTTAAAAAGGGCAACTTCCAGTACGAAACAACGAATGTAGCTATACCGAGCGCGGATGAAGATTATGTTGATCAGTTTTTATTCGAAACGATGCTCGGTTATTGTGATAATTTTTCTACTTCGATGGTCGTATTGCTTCGTTCTGTAGGCATACAGGCACGTTGGGTAAAAGGTTTCGCAAGTGGTGAGCGTATTTCAACAAGTAACGGTATGCATTTGTATCAAGTAACGAATAATGATGCACACTCATGGGTAGAAGCGTATATTGACGGAGTTGGCTGGGTACCATTTGAACCGACAATTGGTTTCAACAATCCAGTTAGCATTAATTATGATGTTAAAGCACCGACAGATGATTTAGCGCAGCAACCTGAGAAGAAAGAAGAAGTGGTGCCTGAGCCTGAAGAACAAGACAAGAAGGAGCAAGCAGCAGCTGCAAAAAATAAAACGATTGATTTTTCAAAATGGCAATGGCTTATTTATGTTTTAGCAGGTCTGTTGCTAGTTGTAGCGATTGTTTTATGGAAAAAGCGCGGAAGCTGGCAGCCGAAATTGGCAGTTCAAATGCATCAATCAAAACTAAATGATGCGACGACATTTGAAGACGGATATTTTGTGTTATTAAAACAGCTGGAGCGCATTCATTTAACACGTCGCCAAGATGAGACATTACAGCATTTTGCGAAGCGTGTAGATGAACAGTTAGAAACAACGAAAATGACTGAGTTAACGGCAATTTATGAGCAAATAATTTATGCGGGCAATTCGGGGCAATTCGATACGACAAAAGTAAAGGAAAGTTGGCAACATTTAATCAATCGTACGAGTAGTTGATTGATTGCGTACATGCTAAAATAATAGTACCCATTTCGATATAAATCGACAAAGTTCAAAAAACATTTGGTAAAACAAAAGAAACAGGGTAGAATTAATAGCATTAAGAGGAGGCTGTATTAACTTGAAACAGGATAATATTTTAGTATTAGATTTAGGTAGCAGTGAAAATACAACGATTGCCCGTTGGATTCGTGAATTAGGCGTATATAGTGAGATACATCCGCATGATATTACTGCGCAAAATATCCAAGATTTAAAAACAGTAAAAGGGATTATTTTAAATGGCGGTGTCAATAATATCGTTGATGGACAAGCAATCGACGTATTAGATGAAATTTATAATTTAAACATTCCTGTTATTAGTGTAGAGCATCCATCTACTCAGGCATCTCAAAATTTAGATAAATGGCCAAACGAAGAAGAAACGAAAGCATTTTTAAAAGGATTCGTTTTTGATACATGCAAGGCAGAAGCAAACTGGAATATGAAAAACTTCGTTGAAGATCAAATTGCATTAATTCGTGAGCAAGTTGGCGATAAAAAGGTACTTTTAGCGCTTTCAGGCGGCGTCGATTCTTCAGTTGTAGCAGCATTACTAATTAAAGCAATTGGTAAGCAATTAGTTTGTGTGCACGTGAACCACGGTTTAATGCGCAAAAACGAATCTGAAGGCGTTATTGCGATGTTCGAAAAAGACCTTGAAGAAAACCTTATTTACGTAGATGCAAGTGAGCGCTTCTTAGGTAAGTTAAAAGGTGTAAGCGACCCAGAAGAAAAACGTAAAATCATAGGTAATGAATTCGTTTATGTGTTTGATGAAGAAGCCCGTAAGTTTGACGGAATTGATTTCTTAGCACAAGGAACAATCTATCCAGATATCGTAGAATCAGGCACGAAAACACATAAGGTAGTAAAATCACATCATAACGTAGGTGGATTACCAGACGACTTAAAATTTGAATTAGTAGAGCCGTTATTCCAATTATTCAAAGATGAAGTGCGTGCGTGCGGCGTTGAGTTAGGATTACCGCATGATATGGTATACCGTCAACCATTCCCAGGTCCGGGATTAGGTGTGCGCGTTTTAGGTGAAATTGAGCCAGATCGTCTTGAAGCAGTACGTGAATCGGATGCGATTTTACGCGAAGAGTTTGCGTTAGCAGGATTAGATCAAAAAGTATGGCAGTACTTCACAGTTGTACCAAACTTCAAATCAGTTGGTGTTCGCAACAATGAACGTACGTACGAATATCCAGTAATTATTCGTGCAGTCAATACAATCGACGCAATGACAGCATCAATCGAACAAATCGAATGGCCGATTTTAATGAAAATTACAGACCGTATTATTAATGAAGTAAAACATGTTAACCGCGTGTGCTATGATCTATCACCAAAACCAGGCGGGACGATTGAGTGGGAGTAAACACCAGCCAAATTTCGAGGAGCTACTGCACCGCAGGAATTTTTTGCGATAGCAAAGCGAGCGTTTGCGACGAGCATGCGTAGCAGCGCAGGAGCACATAATTTTGCTCCTTAACGGAGAGCAAAATTATTTACGCGGCGATAGCCGGAAAATAAATAGCAATTAGAAAAAGCTTGGGAGAACCTTATTTGAAAAGGTTTCTGCCAAGCTTTTTGTTTTGTAAGACTAGAAATAGATACGAAAGCAAAAATTGTTGGCAAGCTAATAATAAAAAAAATATTCCGCCAATTCTATTGCTAGTTGATTTTCTTTTTTCAAATGTTTACTATTGAAAAATAAAATGTAGCAAACGACCATTTTCGTTGGGTGATATTACTCACTAGAAGTGAACGCATAGAGCATATTTCTATGCGTTTTTTAGGATTGTAAACTGCATTGAATACTTTAGAAGAGGTGAAAATTGTGTCAAATCCTTTATTAAAAGAACAAGAAAAGATTGTTGTTTTAGACTTTGGAAGTCAATTTAATCAATTAATTACACGTCGTATTCGTGAGTTTGGTGTGTTTTCAGAATTACACCCTCATACAACGACTGCAGAAGAAATGAAAGAAATGAACGTTGCAGGTATCGTATTTTCAGGTGGTCCAAACTCTGTTTATGGCGAAGAGGCATTCAAAGTGGACCCCGCAATTTTCGAATTAGGTTTACCGATTTTAGGTATTTGTTATGGTATGCAATTAATCGCACATACGCAAGGTGGTAAAGTTGAAGGCGCGGATACACGTGAATACGGTAAAGCAGAAATTAACGTAACAGCGGATAACAAATTATTCGGTGAGTTACCAAAGGAACAAATCGTTTGGATGAGTCATGGTGATCATGTAACGGAAGTACCGGCTGGTTTTGAAGTAATTGCAACAAGCCCTGCATGCCCAATCGCTGCAATGGCAAATGTTGAGCGTAAACTGTATGCTGTACAATTCCACCCAGAAGTACGTCACTCTGTTTACGGAAATGGCTTATTACGCAACTTCGTCTTTGATGTTTGTGGTGCAAAAGGCGACTGGTCTATGGCAAACTTCATCGACATCGAAATTGCAAAAATTCGTGAGCAAGTGGGCGACAAAAAAGTTCTTTGTGCATTATCAGGTGGCGTTGACTCGTCGGTAGTAGCGGTATTAATCCACAAAGCAATTGGTGACCAATTAACTTGTATGTTTGTAGACCACAACTTAAACCGTAAAGGCGAAGTGGAACAAGTGATGAAAACTTTCACGGAAGATTTCGATATGAACTTAATCAAAATCGATGCACGTGAGCGTTTCATGAGCAAATTAGCGGGAGTTTCAGATCCGGAACAAAAACGTAAAATTATCGGTAATGAATTTATTTACGTATTTGACGAAGAAGCTTCTAAATTAGAAGGCATGGATTTTTTAGCACAAGGTACGCTTTACACAGATATTATCGAGTCTGGTACAGCAACTGCGGAAACAATTAAATCTCACCATAATGTTGGTGGATTACCAGAAGATATGCAGTTTGAGTTAATCGAGCCGCTTAAAACATTATTCAAAGATGAAGTACGTGCTTTAGGTTTAGAGCTTGGTTTAGACGAGAAAATCGTATGGCGCCAACCATTCCCAGGTCCAGGATTAGGTATCCGTGTACTTGGTGAAATTACAGAAGAAAAGTTAGAAATCGTTCGCGAATCGGATTTCATCTTACGTGAAGAAATCGCAAAAGCCGGTCTTGAACGCGAAATTTGGCAATATTTCACGGTCCTACCCGATATCAAATCAGTAGGTGTAATGGGGGATGGCCGTACGTACGACTACGCAATCGGAATCCGCGGTGTAACATCAATCGACGGCATGACTTCCGATTGGGCGCGTATTCCTTACGACGTCCTAGAAAAAATCTCTGTACGTCTTGTTAACGAAGTACAGGGTGTTAACCGCGTACTGTATGATATTACAAGTAAGCCGCCAGCTACGATCGAGTGGGAGTGAACGCTCGCCAAATTTCGAGGAGCCACTGCACCGAAGGAATTTTTTGCGTCAGCAAAGCGAGCGTTTGCGGCGAAAGCGAAGCGACAGCCGCACAATAAATAGCAATTTTAAAAAGCTTGGAGGACCTTTAATAAGGGTCTCCAAGCTTTTTGTTAATCCAGATAATTTCTTAATGTTTAGTGTACACACCATTTTAAGGAGAATAACTGTAAGGAAAAGATGTTTATTTGCTTTTAGGCAAACTTCGAAGCAAAGTACATTAATAATCCCAATCATATTCTTCCATATCAGGTATCGGTGGTTCAGGCGTGAATGCATCAATTGCAAGGGCAATGAGTACTATCGTAAGTAAAATAATCAAAACGATGTTAGCTATTTTATTCAATTTCTTTTGTAGATCGGATAACTCAGGTACCTCTTTATATCGCCATTTGTCTAAAAAGAAAGCAGCCTCATCTGGTTCGTAAAGACTCCATATTAAAAAGCCGTACGCAGGTATAGATAAGATAATTGCAATAAACAATAACGCCACTTTTTCCACCTCCATTAAACTTATTTACGTTTATAAATCCTTTTATGTTTCATTAATTGATGAAACATAAAAGGATTTTGTATATATATCGTAACAATCCTTCAGTTGTCCTCGCAATAGATAATGAATTAACCATGTTTAACCTTAGATATTTATTGCAACCTCAATAACTGCAGTATCCTTCATTAGGCTTTCCGCAACTATATCCATCTCAGCAGCCAATGCTAGTAACAAATCTAATAAAATCTATCATTATGACATATCTATCTACCTCCAAGAATATATAGTAGATAATATAAAATTCTAGTATAGATGAATTGCTATTGGAAAATGGGGGGGAAGGGAAATGATGAAAAATAAGTTTGGATTAATAAGTTTATTTATCGTGCTTTTACTTGTGCTATCCGGCTGTACAGAGGGAGAACAATCTGATTCTAAGGAAGGTTCAAGAGAGGTCGTAGTAGGTTTAGTTTCGGAGCCAGATTCTGTTGATATTCATAGAACATCGTCGACTGGAGAAGCGAATACGCCTTTATATGATACTTTATTGAAGCAAGACTTTGAGGGGAATATTGTCCCGAATTTAATTGCAGATTACGAGATTATAGGGGATGGCAAAGAGGTAATCTTTAATTTAAAAGAGGACGTGAAGTTCCATTCTGGGAAGCCAGTTAATGCGGAGGCAGTTAAACTATCTTTTGAAAGATTAGTGGAATCTTCTCCTTTTAGTACAAACGCTGGGGATATAGATAGCATAGAAGTAATTAGCGAATACTCCTTCAAAATTAAATGGAAGGATCAGTTTGCGCCGTTCTTTATTAATTTGACGACTTCTTTTTTAGCACCGATAGATGTTTCTGTTCTGGATGAAAACGGAGAAGGGTTTGAGAAGAATCCAAGTGGGTCTGGTCCATTAAAACTAAGTAAAATTAACCGTGGAGACTCTCTAGTATATGAGCCGTATGAGGATTTTAATTGGAATGATGGTGGTCCAGGATTTGATAGCGTGAATTTTAGATTTATACCAGATGAAGAAACTAGAATTTTAGAATTTAAGAAAGGGAATATTGATGTTTTATTGAATGTTCCTTACCAATATATTAAGGATTTAGAAAAGGATTCAGAAGTGACAATTGAAAGGGTTCCAGGGGACGTTTTAAGTTACTTAGGCTGGAACAATAAACTACCTATTTTCCAAGATGTAAAAGTTAGACAAGCGATTGCAATGGCAATCGATAGGGAATCCATTATAGACAATACATTAAATGGGGAAGCGAAAGCAGTGTTTGGACCATTGCCGAAAGCAGCATTTGGTTATAGCGAAAATATTGAAACGATGGCACGAGATAAATATACGAGAAATATAGAGCAGGCAAAGAATTTATTAGCTGAAGCAGGTTGGACTGAGAAGAATAAAGATGGCGTCGTTATGAAGGATGGCAAGCCATTTGCAGTAGAGTTATGGGTGGACGATGATCCAGCGAATCAACGCGCGGCTCAAGTGATACAAAATCAACTAATGAAAATTGGTATTAAAATAAACATTGCTGTGAAAGAATCCGCCGTTATTATTGAGCAAACACCTAAGGGAGCACACCAAATGTTGCTGTGGAGTTTTGGATGGCCAGATGCAGATGTGCTGAACTTCTTATTATTCGGTAAAGATAAATCGAAGCGACTTCATTATGAAAACGAAGCAATTTATAGCCTTTTGGACAAAGCTGCTATTGAAATGGATCAAGATGCAAGGTTGAAACTATATGAGGAAGCGATGGAAATGCTAGTAGAGGAATCGCCATTTGTACCGTTGTATGTGAAAGAAAATATTACGGCAGTTCGTAATTTTGAAAGCTTTGTGGTGCATCCAATCAATGGGTCCATCGAATGGCAAGATGTAAAAGTAAAAGAATAGAAGAAACCTAATCTGCACAAAAGGAGGCGTTTCCTTGTCGTCCTATTTACTCAAAAGAATAACTACAATGCTTATTACCATTATTGGCGTTTCCATTTTAGTGTTTATGATTATTCATTTAATCCCGGGGAATCCGGTGAATCACATACTAGGTGACTATGCAACAGAGGAGTCTATTCGAGAATTAGAATCGAGGTTGGGGCTCGATCGACCAATAACCGTTCAATATTTATCCTATATGGCGAATGCAATACAAGGGAACTTAGGTACTTCATTTATTACTGGCTATACGGTAGTTGAAGAAATTATGAATCGAATACCAATAACGGCACAATTAGCATTTTACAGCATTATATTTGGCTCGTTTTTAGGGATTAGCATAGGTGTACTAGCTGCTGTCAAAAAGAATACGATTTACGATCAACTCGCAATGACGTTGGCTCTTATAGGAATATCTGCACCAGGTTTTTGGATTGCGTTGTTTTTAATTTTGTTATTTTCGTATCAATTAAGTATTTTCCCAATCTCAGGATATAGCGGGTTTTATTCGCTCATACTGCCTTCCATCACATTAGGGTTGGGAACGGCGGGCAGTATTGCGAGAATGACAAGGTCCAGTATGCTCGACGTAATTAAACAGGATTATATACGAACAGCTCGTGCGAAAGGAGCAGGGGCATATCGGTTAATTTTCCAACATTGTTTACAAAATGCTGTTATACCGGTTATCACATTAATCGGTATGCAGTTCGGTTATTTGATGGCTGGGGCAGTAGTTACAGAGACTGTATTTGCACTGCCAGGTCTTGGGAGTCTAATTGTTTCGGCTATATCTACCCGGGATATTCCAACTGTTCAAGGGTTATTGTTATTTATGGGTTCGATTATTATTCTAGTTAACTTTGCAGTTGATTTACTGTATACCAAATTAGATCCTCGTATTCAATACGAATAAAGAGTCGTGTGAGGGGAGAGATAAAGCTGAGATCATTAGATAATCCGACAATTTTAACGCCACAATATATTCAAAGAAAATCACGATTCGTTACTTTCTTTCAAAAGATGAAGAAAAACAAAGGGGCTGTCGTTGGCTCCCTCATCTTATTATTTTTTATTATTACTTCAGTGTTTGCACCATTATTTACAACCTTTCCTGTAAATGAAATGAACTTTGAGGATAGTTTAACTGGCCCGAGTTTAGAGCATTGGCTAGGGACGGACGAATTTGGCAGAGATATTTGGACACGCATTCTCTACGGAGGAAGAGTTTCTTTATTGATGGGTTTATTTGCGGTCGTTATTTCAGGGACGATTGGTGTCATTTTAGGAGTTATCGCCGGTTATTATCGAAAACTAGATATATATATTATGCAATTTATAGATATTTTAATGGTTTTCCCGTCGCTATTAATGGCGATTGCTATCGTTGCAATTTTAGGAGTAAGTCTAACAAATGCAATGATTGCAGTTGCGATATCGGCTGTCCCGTCCTTTGTAAGGGTAGTCAGAGGAGCAGTTTTGACAATTAGAGAAACGGAATATGTGGAAGCTGCTCGAGCACTGGGGCTAAAAGATGGAAAAATCATCTTCAAGCATATACTGCCGAATGTTACTTCACCCATTATCATTTTAGCCACTTTAGAATTTGGAGGTGCCATCCTTTCTGCAGCGGCTTTAAGCTTTTTAGGTCTCGGTGCTCAGCCACCCAATCCTGAATGGGGAGCATTAGTGTATGTAGGAAAATCCTTTCTAAGTCAGGCATGGTGGATGACTTTGTTTCCGGGGCTCGCAATCATGCTAGTAGTGCTAGGGTTTAACTTGTTAGGTGACGGATTACGAGATGCTCTAGATCCCAAATCAAAATAAACGTTAAGCAAGGAGTGGTCGAGTGAGTTTACAGCAATTAATCGAGTCGTATGTGAAGGATATAGAAGCGGACTTTGGAATTTATATTAAGCATGTGCAAAAAAATGAGGAAGTAAATATACACGGGGAAAAGCTATTTCAGACGGCAAGTGTAATGAAGCTTCCTGTTTTAGCAACCTTATACGAAAAGGTCCATCAAGGTGAAATCAATTTACATGAACGCTTACAGCTGACAGAACAAGACTATGTACCGGGCTCGGGTTTATTTCAAGAAATGGACTATGGCTTAACGCCAACAATAAAAGATTTAGCAACGATGATGATTATCGTAAGTGATAATCTTGCTACAGATAAATTATTAAAAATCCTTGGTGGAGTGAATCCAGTACAAGAGACAATGGATCGTTTAGGGCTCAAAAATATTTATATTAAACACTCAATTTGGGACCTTTTAAGTTTAAGCGTAGGCATACCGGTTCAACCATATAGCGCTGAAATCTTTGCTGAAATTATTAGACGTTTGATAGATCAGGAAATTGATTGGGATAGTATTGTGTATCAGCACAATAAAGAGAGCAATGATAGTTCAGCAAAGGATATGTCCTTGTTATTAGAAATGTTCGCTAAAGGGGAATTCGTTTCACCAACATGTTCGAACGAAATACTAAATATTTTATTTAGACAGCACTACCAGCAGCGGATAGGTGGGCTTTTACCACGTAATACACCTGTAGCAAATAAAACGGGTAGCCTTGGTACGATGTTCAATGATGCAGGAATCGTCTACTTACCGGAAGAGAAAGGTCAGTATGTTATTTGTGTCTTTTCTAAAGGGCATACCTTAGAATACGACGGAAACGAACCAATTGCTCAAATTTCTAAAATGGCCTATGAATATTTCCTAGACGGGAGGTAGAGATATTGACGAACCAAACAATCGTTCAAGACTTGCTATCGGTACAGCATGTTAATATATCTTTTAAAAATGATCAATCAGAAATTATTCCAGCAGTAAGAGATTTATCATTTACTATTCAGCAAGGAGAAACGGTTGGTTTAGTTGGAGAATCTGGCTGCGGAAAAAGTGTAACAGCACTTTCGTTGATGCAGCTAATTGAGGGGAATTCGAGCACTACCCAAGGGGAAATATTATTTGAAGGAGAAAATCTAAATACATTTTCAGAAAAAGAGATGCGTAAAGTTCGAGGTAATAAAATTTCGATGATCTTTCAGGAACCTATGACATCCTTAAATCCTGTCCATAAAATCGGAAAGCAAATTAGCGAAGTTCTTTTTCTACATGGATTTGCTACAAAAGCCAATAGCAAGGAAAAGGCAATTGAAATTTTAAAAAAGGTAGGAATACCTCGCGCGGAAAGCATTATCGAAGAATATCCGCATCAGCTTTCAGGGGGGATGAGACAAAGGGTAATGATTGCAATGGCAATGGCATGTAACCCTAAGCTCCTTATTGCTGATGAACCTACTACTGCATTAGATGTAACGATCCAAGCGCAAATTTTAGATTTAATGAAATCATTGCAACAACAATACGATACAGCCATTTTACTCATCACACATGACTTAGGTGTCGTATCGGAAATGGCGGACCGGGTGATTGTTATGTATTATGGGCAAATTGTGGAGCAAGCAGATGTTCGAACAATTTTTAAAAACCCTAAACATCCTTATACAATTGGTTTGTTAAATTCAGTCCCGAACATTGATAGTGAAAATGATGACCGGCTCACCCCTATTGAAGGGAATGTCCCGAATATAGGAGAAATAACGGAAGGCTGCCCGTTTCGTTTTAGGTGTCAACATGTACTAGCGAAATGTCATAAGCATAACCCATCCTTATTTCAGGTAGATTCTCAAAAGGTACGTTGCTGGTTATACGAGGAGCAGGGGGTGGAAGTTTGAGTAACGCTTTATTGAAAGTCGAAAACTTAAAAACGCACTTTCCAATTAAAAAACGTTTCTTACAAAAAGAAAAGCATTTTGTAAAAGCCGTAGATGGACTAAACTTTTACGTTAACAAAGGAGAAACATTAGGGATTGTAGGCGAGAGCGGCTGTGGGAAATCAACTATGGGTAGAAGTATTCTACGTCTTATTGAACCTACAGAGGGGAAAGTTATTTTTAACGAGAAAGAAGTGACTTCTTTAAATGAAAAGGATTTAAGGAAAATGCGAGGGGAAATGCAAATCGTCTTTCAAGATCCTTATGCCTCGCTCAATCCTAAAATGACGGTTGGAGCAATCTTGGGAGAAGCGTTACAAACTCATGGTATTGTTCAAGGGTCTAAAGAAAGGTCAAATAAAGTCCAAGAGCTATTGGTGAAAGTAGGGCTCAGTCCAATTCATATCGATCGATACCCACATGAATTTAGCGGCGGACAAAGACAGCGCATAGGAATTGCGAGGGCAATCGCAGTAAATCCATCGTTAATCATAGCGGACGAACCCGTTTCTGCTTTAGATGTGTCAGTCCAAGCGCAAATTTTAAATCTGTTTCAAGACTTAAAGGAATCTCTCGGGCTTACTTACATATTTATCGCCCATGACCTAAGTGTGATCAAACATGTTAGCGATAGAATAGGCGTTATGTATTTAGGTAGAATCGTAGAATTATCCGATAAGAAGGGATTATTTAAAAATCCGCTCCATCCATATACACAAGCGCTCATGTCGGCAGTACCATCACTAGATCAAGATAGCAAAAAGGAAAGAATTATCCTAACCGGTGACGTTCCAAGTCCGTCAAATCCACCAAGTGGCTGCCCTTTTCATACGAGGTGTCCCATTAAACAAGCAGTATGCGAAATGGTCGTACCTAGAGAAATCAATGTAAGTGAAGGTAGATATGTGAGCTGTCATAAATATGATGATGAATATAGAGGGAATTTTAGTGAACTTCCTAATGAGAGCGCGGATGTGTATAGTGGATGAACGACCGAGGCGGTACACGCAAGAAAAAGCTTGGTGAGCTTGTCAATAGTTCGCCAAGCTAAAAGCATTTTGAATAAAAACGCCACATTAATTCATTTGCTTATCTTTTTTATCAAGAATAATAATTTCATATGGTATTTCTTCAATTGAAAGTTCAGCTCTTTTTAAAGCGATTATTTTTTCTATATAATTTTCTATTTGATCGGTCGACTTATCAGAATTCCAAAACCATTTATGATTCTTCAAGTTCGTTTTAATAATAATTTCTAATGGTTTAGGATGAAATGAGTAGGCAAAACCCCGGTATTCCTTAAAATTCTTTTCAGTTTCTGTTCTGATAGCGTCAAATATAGGTTGCCATTGTTGATCTAAAATTTGATTTTTACTTTGTTCTTTTATCGTTACGGTATAATGCCTATTTGTTTTTGAAAAAATGGAGTTTGCAATAAGCGTTTCTATTACCTCTTTATTAACTAGATCCGCATTGGTCACTTCAATCAATATATCCTCTTCTTTAATAGAGTAGGCAGAACGAGTATATCCGTTTTCTTCTAATACTTTTGATATCAAATTTGATATTTCATTGAATGATTCTCTAAGTTTAATGTCTTCTTCACTTAACTTGAAACGATCCATCGATAGAAATTCTACCTTAAAATTTTTAAAGTCATTCTCTTTTGTAGTATTTTTAATAATCTTCTTAATAGCCTTCTTATTCCTCCTCGTAAAGGTTACCTCTTCAGCTTGGACAGAAAATACGCGGTCTTCATGATGAAAGCCTACTCCTACTTTCGCAAATCCGTTCTCATTTAACGCAAGTGGAATTTCCGTTAATAACTGAATTACTTTGTCATTTTCTACTTTCGTTTCTTTCATACTTTTTACTAAGTCTTTTTCTAATTGTTCTTCTGAATTGGTAGCCTTTGCTTTACTCCAATTTACTCCGATAATAATGACACCAATAATGAGGGCAATCAAAAGAATACCCATTACAACTCTTCTCGAAGTCGTCACCTCTTCAATAAAATTGTATGTGTCATATTTTGTGTTATGACTTTAGCTAAAAGGTGGCAAAACGCGATTGTTTCTGCAATAACGTTAATTTAACTTAATTCAGCAGAAGTCCCCTACTTCTATAAGTGGGGGATGAATGCCAAAAAGGTAATTTTATTCAGTGGAGGTTCAAACCTCGGCTGAATCAAGTTAAGCTCCGGCGGATGTCACAGATTTTTAAGGGAAGTTTTTCGAGCGAGCTCGAAAAAATCTGGACGCAATTACGCCTCGGCGTAATTGATTGAAAGTGATTGAGTGTTACAGTATTTAAACAAGTAATAGTATGTATTTTATTTTTGGTCTAAAATGTGCAAGCTAGACAGGGGATACATCTGCCAAAAAGGAACAAAAAAATAGTAGCAATAGAAGGATTGAAATGCCTATTAAAAAATCCCACATAGATTAAGCTTTCCCCTTTTTTCCTTTAAGCTAAGAGAACTTACCGCCTAGCTCGCGTAATATCAAAGAAGGCAATCAATCCGCAAATTAAAACACCGGAACCTAACAGTATGGTCATAAACCAATTTTCGCCGAACCCATTTACAAAACTATATAAACAACCTAAAGCAACAAATAGTGCAGCGTATTTTGCTCTTAGCCTATTTAACTTTGAAGGTTTGTTATTATTCAAAAGGTTAACCTCCAATCAGTTAAATATCCCGAAAAAGTCAGTGCGTATGATCGAATATAAAACGCTAGTCGTAAACAGCATTTCTGCGATTGTAACAATATACTTCTTTTTATTTTCTGCGTATTTCCATTCCATAAATGCACGTAAAATTTCAGTTACGATTAATATAGTAATTACGATGAACCATGGATTGAAATACCAAGCAGCTTCAATAAAATTATTGTTAGAATAATTAAAATAGCTAATCAAAAATAGAATCGTAAAAGGTATTCGTACCGACCAGTCTAACTTTTTATGTCTTTCATTAACGTAAGGATTAGAGACCCATTTCATTCTTTCGACACCTAGCAATTTTCTAATGACAAAGCCAAAAGTCCAAAATATTACTAAAAGGACAAGTAGCGAAATGAATAGTGGCCCTAGAAAAAATCCAATCAATTATGTTACCCCCTCGAATATTATTATGCATTCTTTGAAATAACCTGGATTAATCTTTAGTTTCAAAACCCTCTGTATCCTTCTTTAAGAGCTCGATAATTTCCTTATTTTGATCCCGTATATCTTTTAAAATTCGTTCCAATGACAATGCAGTAAAAACTAAAATTACTATTAAGAAAAATGTTAAAATCACGATTGAACCTCACCAACCTTTTGCTATTATCAAAGTTAATTGGAAAATCCTACAATACTAAAATTGTAGCATATCAAATTATAAGTGTTAAATAAATGGTAAAAAGGTGTTTGGTAACTATATACAAGAAATCCCTCCTTAATAACTTCGTATTGTTTAGTGTCCCGAAATTATATAAGATGGTAACAAATGGAGTTCAAAGGAGGTAAAAAGAATGTGGCGTAATCGAAATGTGTGGATTGTGCTCATTGGCGAATTTGTCGTCGGGCTCGGGCTGTGGGCGGGGATTATCGGAAACTTAGCCTTTATGACAGAATTTGTGCCCTCCGATTTTTATAAATCTGTAATTTTAGCAATCGGTATGCTAGCAGGGGTATTGGTCGCACCAATGGCTGGGAAAATTATCGATGCTAGTAGTAAAAAGAAAGTGCTTATTGCATCATCAATTGCACGAGTTGTGACGGTATTTATTATGTTCGCTGCGATTGCTTTTGATTCGGTGTTACTCATGGTCGTTTTTTTAGTGGCTTTGCAAGTTGCCGCAACCTTTTTCATGCCAGCATTGCAGTCGATTATTCCAAAAATCGTGGATAAAAAAGATTTACTTACATTGAACGGTTGGCATATGAACGCACGGACGATGTCACGAATTATTGGTGCAGCGGCTGCTGGATTATTTGTAGCCTATGCTGATTTAATTTGGCTGTATGTCGTTTCTCTCATTATGTATATAGCGATGGTTTTTGTATTATTCGGTCTGAAAATTGATGGGGAAGATGCACAGTCAACGGCTAAAATGAAAGACAGTGGCAGTTTTAAAGAAGTGCTACCGATATTAAAGCAGTTTCCGGTTGTGCTTGTGACGTTAGTGTTAATTGTTGTGCCGATATTATTTTTAGGCTCGTTTAACTTGATGATTATGAAAATCTCGCAAATGCATGATTCGGCAAGTATCTCGGGTTTAATTTATACAGTAGAAGGTATTGGTTTTATGGTAGGTGCTATTGCGGTTAAATATCTTGGAGCAAGGTTACGCACAGGAACGATGATGTTCGGGTTGGCTCTTTTCATCGGCTTCTTGCAATCCCTTCTTTATTTCTCAACAATTGAAATGATGAATCTTATTGTTTTTGGCTTGTTTGGTTTTGCGGTCGGTTGTTTCTTCCCAACGACGATGACGATTTTTCAAAAAGAAGTTCCGGGAGAGTTCCATGGTCGCTTCTTTGCATTCCGTAATATGATTGATCAAACATTATTCCAAATCGTCCTTCTTTCCACAGGGGCGTTACTAGATTGGTTCGGTTTACCGATTACAGGCTTAGTATTTGGTTTATTTAGCTTAGGTTTAACGACCATTTTTATGATGTATTTGAAAATGAAAAAGTATCCGATAGCATTTGAATAGCCTTCATTAATAAGAAAGGATGTCCGAGAAGTTGTATTCGGACATCCTTTTCGTCTATTAAATCAATTACGCCTCGGCGTAATTGCGTCCAGATTTTTTTCGAGCCCGTTCGAAAAACTCCTTTTAAAAAATCTGTGACATCCGCCGGGGCTTAACTTGATTCAGTTGAAATTTGAACCCCACTAATAGAATTGCTTATTAGGCAATCATCTTCCACTTACTGAAGTAGGGAATTTTACTGAATTAAATTAAAGTTTTTCATCCATTCTTGGAAATTTGCAATAACAATGTCAATGAAATTCACAGTCGCTGCATCTGTAAGTTGACCTTGCTCATTGAATTTTGTATGTGCCGCTCCAACGTAAACTTCATTCATTGGTAATACGGGTGAATTTAAGCCGCTTGCAAATAAAATATCGCGTAAATGCATTTGTGCTTTAACTGTACCTAAAACTCCCATAGAAGCACCCATAATGATCGATGGTTTGCCATGCATTACTTTATCGACACGGCTCATCCAGTCAATTGCATTTCCTAATACACCGGGAATTGTAGCGTTGTATTCAGGTGTCACCCAAAGTACGGCATCCGCAGCTTTTATTTTTGCTTTAAAATCGATTACTTCCTGTGATGGATTTAATTCGTCATCTTGGTTGTACATTGGAAGAGGCTTTAAATCCAAAATTTCCACATCAAATTGATCCGCATAGCGTGATTGAATATGCTTTGCAAGCTGCAAATTGTATGATTCTTTGCGGATACTACCGACGATAGTTACTATTTTCATTGTGTTACCTCCAAATTTTAGTTGCATTATGTAACTTAGTTTATAAAGATGCAATTGATATGTCTAACAATTTGCTTTTTACATTAAAAAAACAATAATACTGGTGAAAAGTTAGATTATTGCATATTTTTACGAACTTTATAAAGATAAAAACTAAAAATGTTCGGAAACTGGGTTGAAATTAGTGAGATTAAATGATATATTACTAACATAAATCAAATACGTCGTCGTATAATGTCGGGAATATGGCCCGAAAGTTTCTACCGAATCACCATAAATGATTCGACTACGATTTAAAAATAAGATCCTTCATTTTATTATGAAGTGAATTTTTACTTTCCTTAAATCGTAGACATGCGGCATTTTGCTTTGCATGTCTTTTTGATTTGAAGGATTCGGTGCACTCGACATGTTGTAAGACGACAACTTGGAGGAACATTTTACAATGAAAAAATATTTCGAGTTTGATAAACTTGGAACAAATTATCGCAAGGAAACATTAGGCGGATTAACAACCTTCCTATCAATGGCATATATTTTAGCTGTTAACCCAGGAATGCTTTCTGCGGCAGGCATGGATTATAATGCGGTATTCGTAGCAACGGCTCTTGCAGCGGCAGTGGGTAGTTTATTTATGGGACTTATTGCAAGATACCCAATAGCACTAGCACCGGGTATGGGGCTGAACGCATTCTTTGCTTTCTCAGTAGTATTAGGAATGGGGATGGCTTGGGAAACAGCATTAACAGGTGTTTTATTCTCAGGGTTAATTTTCATCATACTTTCATTAACAGGTTTACGTGAAACGATTATCAACGCAATACCAGCTCAATTAAAATATGCAGTAGGTGCTGGTATTGGTTTATTCATTACATTTGTAGGTTTCCAAGGATCGGGCATTATCGTAGGTGACGAGGCGACTTTAGTAAAACTTGGTGATGTAACATCAGGTAATGCATTATTAGCAGTATTCGGTGTCGTTATTACAGCAATCTTCATGGCTAAAAAGATCAACGGTGGTATTTTCTACGGGATGGTTATTACAGCAATCGCTGGTATGATCTTCGGTTTAGTAAATGTACCGGAAAAGGTATTCTCGGGAATTCCCGATGTTTCGCCGACATTTGGTGCAGCTTTTGCAGCATTTGCAGACTTGGGCTTAATTTTTAATATGGATTTCTTAATTGTCGTCCTAACATTTTTATTCGTAGACTTCTTTGATACGGCTGGTACATTAATGGCGGTAGCAGGGCAAGCAGGTTTAGTAAAAGATAATAAATTACCACGTGCAGGTCGTGCTTTATTAGCCGATGCATTGGCAACAGTAACAGGTGCTATTTTCGGTACATCAACAACAACTTCTTACGTAGAGTCTACTGCTGGTGTAGCAGCAGGTGCGCGTACAGGATTTGCTTCAGTTGTAACAGGTATATTATTCTTACTAGCATTATTTATTTCTCCATTACTAGCAGTAGTGACGTCAGCAGTAACAGCACCAGCATTAATTATCGTAGGTGCGTTAATGGTATCTTCATTACGTTTAATTGAATGGGACAAGATTGAAATCGCAATACCGGCATTTTTAGTTATCTTATGTATGCCACTTGGTTATTCAATCGCAACGGGTATCGCAATTGGTTTCTTATTCTACCCAATTACAATGATAGTTGCAGGGCGTAGTAAAGAAGTTCATCCGATCATGTACGGTATGTTCTTAATCTTCTTAGGTTACTTTATCTTCTTATAAGAAATAACCCAAAGCTGTGAAATCGATTTTTGATTTCGCAGCTTTTTTAATATAGAGGAAAGTCGAATGGATTTTATTTATTCACGTTAATTGTTTAGATTGAGATACATGTGGGTAAACAATATTAGAGAGGTGTTCGGATCGGGTTTGTGTAAAGAAAGGGATGGTAATTGTAGCGGAAACGATAACTTAAACGGGGTGGGGGATAGTGATTGATGAGTAATTATTCCGTTTGTATAATAATTTATATATTTAAATCGCGGTGACAAGTAAAGATGCTTTACTCTATATATAATAGGAAGAAACTCAATATCGATAGTTTGCATAAAATCCGAATATTTTTTCTTTTAAAAAAGGGTTGCAATCTAACTGGTATAGGGTGTATATTTAAACACGTTGCTGCGACACAAACGCAAACAACGAAAAACAAAATGAAAAAAGTTGTTGACAAACAAAACCAACTACTTTATAGTATTAAGGAGTCGCGTAAAAACGCGATGATATGAACCTTGAAAACTGAACAAGCAAACGTTAATGATTTAAATGTTTAAGTGATGAACTTAAACAAATTATAGATATCAACTTTATGTTGATACGCTAGCAAAGCAAATGAGCTTTCAAACTAACTTTTATGGAGAGTTTGATCCTGGCTCAGGACGAACGCTGGCGGCGTGCCTAATACATGCAAGTCGAGCGGACTTTCATTGGTGCTTGCACCTTTGAAAGTTAGCGGCGGACGGGTGAGTAACACGTGGGTAACCTACCCTGTAGATTGGGATAACTCCGGGAAACCGGGGCTAATACCGAATAACACTTTTGAACTCATGTTCGAATGTTAAAAGACGGTTTCGGCTGTCACTACAGGATGGGCCCGCGGCGCATTAGCTAGTTGGTGAGGTAACGGCTCACCAAGGCAACGATGCGTAGCCGACCTGAGAGGGTGATCGGCCACACTGGGACTGAGACACGGCCCAGACTCCTACGGGAGGCAGCAGTAGGGAATCTTCCACAATGGACGAAAGTCTGATGGAGCAACGCCGCGTGAGTGAAGAAGGATTTCGGTTCGTAAAACTCTGTTGCAAGGGAAGAACAAGTAGCGTAGTAACTGGCGCTACCTTGACGGTACCTTGTTAGAAAGCCACGGCTAACTACGTGCCAGCAGCCGCGGTAATACGTAGGTGGCAAGCGTTGTCCGGAATTATTGGGCGTAAAGCGCGCGCAGGTGGTTTCTTAAGTCTGATGTGAAAGCCCACGGCTCAACCGTGGAGGGTCATTGGAAACTGGGAAACTTGAGTGCAGAAGAGGATAGTGGAATTCCAAGTGTAGCGGTGAAATGCGTAGAGATTTGGAGGAACACCAGTGGCGAAGGCGACTATCTGGTCTGTAACTGACACTGAGGCGCGAAAGCGTGGGGAGCAAACAGGATTAGATACCCTGGTAGTCCACGCCGTAAACGATGAGTGCTAAGTGTTGGGGGGTTTCCGCCCCTCAGTGCTGCAGCTAACGCATTAAGCACTCCGCCTGGGGAGTACGGTCGCAAGACTGAAACTCAAAGGAATTGACGGGGGCCCGCACAAGCGGTGGAGCATGTGGTTTAATTCGAAGCAACGCGAAGAACCTTACCAGGTCTTGACATCCCATTGACCACTGTAGAGATACAGTTTTCCCTTCGGGGACAACGGTGACAGGTGGTGCATGGTTGTCGTCAGCTCGTGTCGTGAGATGTTGGGTTAAGTCCCGCAACGAGCGCAACCCTTATTCTTAGTTGCCATCATTTAGTTGGGCACTCTAAGGAGACTGCCGGTGACAAACCGGAGGAAGGTGGGGATGACGTCAAATCATCATGCCCCTTATGACCTGGGCTACACACGTGCTACAATGGACGGTACAAACGGTTGCCAACCCGCGAGGGGGAGCTAATCCGATAAAACCGTTCTCAGTTCGGATTGTAGGCTGCAACTCGCCTACATGAAGCCGGAATCGCTAGTAATCGCGGATCAGCATGCCGCGGTGAATACGTTCCCGGGCCTTGTACACACCGCCCGTCACACCACGAGAGTTTGTAACACCCGAAGTCGGTGGGGTAACCTTTATGGAGCCAGCCGCCGAAGGTGGGATAGATGATTGGGGTGAAGTCGTAACAAGGTAGCCGTATCGGAAGGTGCGGCTGGATCACCTCCTTTCTAAGGATATTTTCGGAATCATTCCTTTGGGAATGAAACATTAACGTTTGCTGTTCAGTTTTGAAGGTTCATCTTTTTTGATGAAACACTTCAAAACATTGTTCTTTGAAAACTGGATAAAACGACATTGAAAGCAATAAACAAACAAATGATCAAGAAATTGATCGTGCAATCTTTTAAAATCTTACTCATTTGAGTAAGTGTAACTTATTGGTTAAGTTAATAAGGGCGCACGGTGGATGCCTTGGCACTAGGAGTCGATGAAGGACGGCACTAACACCGATATGCTTTGGGGAGCTGTAAGTAAGCTTTGATCCAGAGATTTCCGAATGGGGGAACCCACTATGTTTAATCGCATAGTATCTTCACGTGAATACATAGCGTGTTGAGGACAGACGCAGAGAACTGAAACATCTAAGTACCTGCAGGAACAGAAAGAAAATTCGATTCCCTGAGTAGCGGCGAGCGAAACGGGAAGAGCCCAAACCAAAGAGCTTGCTCTTTGGGGTTGTAGGACATTCTATACGGAGTTACAAAAGAATGAGATAGTTGAAGCGGCTTGGAAAGGCCCGCCATAGAAGGTAAAAGCCCTGTAAGTGAAACCTCATTCCCTCTTGAATGTATCCTGAGTACGGCGGAACACGTGAAATTCCGTCGGAATCTGGGAGGACCATCTCCCAAGGCTAAATACTACCTAGTGACCGATAGTGAACCAGTACCGTGAGGGAAAGGTGAAAAGCACCCCGGAAGGGGAGTGAAATAGATCCTGAAACCGTGTGCCTACAAGTAGTTAGAGCCCGTTAATGGGTGATAGCGTGCCTTTTGTAGAATGAACCGGCGAGTTACGATTACGTGCGAGGTTAAGTTGATGAGACGGAGCCGCAGCGAAAGCGAGTCTGAATAGGGCGAATTAGTACGTGGTCGTAGACCCGAAACCAGGTGATCTACCCATGTCCAGGGTGAAGGTGAGGTAACACTTACTGGAGGCCCGAACCCACGTACGTTGAAAAGTGCGGGGATGAGGTGTGGGTAGCGGAGAAATTCCAATCGAACCTGGAGATAGCTGGTTCTCTCCGAAATAGCTTTAGGGCTAGCCTCGTGATTGAGAATACTGGAGGTAGAGCACTGTTTGGACTAGGGGGGCATCTCGCTTTACCGAATTCAGACAAACTCCGAATGCCAGATATTTATACACGGGAGTCAGACTGCGAGTGATAAGATCCGTAGTCAAGAGGGAAACAGCCCAGACCACCAGCTAAGGTCCCAAAGTAATCGTTAAGTGGAAAAGGATGTGGCGTTGCTTAGACAACCAGGATGTTGGCTCAGAAGCAGCCATCATTTAAAGAGTGCGTAATAGCTCACTGGTCGAGTGACGCTGCGCCGAAAATTTATCGGGGCTAAACGATTCACCGAAGCTGTGGATGCATCCGTATGGATGCGTGGTAGGAGAGCGTTCTAAGGGCGTTGAAGTCAGACCGGAAGGACTGGTGGAGCGCTTAGAAGTGAGAATGCCGGTATGAGTAGCGAAAGACGGGTGAGAATCCCGTCCACCGTATGACTAAGGTTTCCTGAGGAAGGCTCGTCCGCTCAGGGTTAGTCGGGACCTAAGCCGAGGCCGATAGGCGTAGGCGATGGACAACAGGTTGATATTCCTGTACCACCTCCTCACCGTTTGAGAAATGGGGGGACGCAGTAGGATAGGGTAAGCAGAGCGTTGGTTGTCTCTGTTCAAGCAGTAAGGCGTGTGTGTAGGCAAATCCGCACACTAATACGTTGAGCTGTGATGACGAGTCCGTATGGACGAAGTTCCTGATTTCACACTGCCAAGAAAAGCCTCTATCGAGGTGAGAGGTGCCCGTACCGCAAACCGACACAGGTAGTCGAGGAGAGAATCCTAAGGTGTGCGAGAGAACTCTCGTTAAGGAACTCGGCAAAATGACCCCGTAACTTCGGGAGAAGGGGTGCTCTTGAGCGTGCAAGCGCATGAGAGCCGCAGTGAATAGGCCCAGGCGACTGTTTAGCAAAAACACAGGTCTCTGCAAAACCGTAAGGTGAAGTATAGGGGCTGACGCCTGCCCGGTGCTGGAAGGTTAAGAGGAGTGGTTAGCGCAAGCGAAGCTACGAATTGAAGCCCCAGTAAACGGCGGCCGTAACTATAACGGTCCTAAGGTAGCGAAATTCCTTGTCGGGTAAGTTCCGACCCGCACGAAAGGCGTAACGATCTGGGCACTGTCTCAACGAGAGACTCGGTGAAATTATAGTACCTGTGAAGATGCAGGTTACCCGCGACAGGACGGAAAGACCCCGTGGAGCTTTACTGTAGCCTGATATTGAATTTTGGTACAACTTGTACAGGATAGGTAGGAGCCAGAGATCTCGGAGCGCCAGCTTCGAAGGAGGCGTCAGTGGGATACTACCCTGGTTGTATTGAACTTCTAACCCATGCCCCTTAGCGGGGTAGGAGACAGTGTCAGGCGGACAGTTTGACTGGGGCGGTCGCCTCCTAAAGAGTAACGGAGGCGCCCAAAGGTTCCCTCAGAATGGTTGGAAATCATTCGTAGAGTGTAAAGGCATAAGGGAGCTTGACTGCGAGACCTACAAGTCGAGCAGGGTCGAAAGACGGGCTTAGTGATCCGGTGGTTCCGCATGGAAGGGCCATCGCTCAACGGATAAAAGCTACCCCGGGGATAACAGGCTTATCTCCCCCAAGAGTCCACATCGACGGGGAGGTTTGGCACCTCGATGTCGGCTCATCGCATCCTGGGGCTGTAGTCGGTCCCAAGGGTTGGGCTGTTCGCCCATTAAAGCGGTACGCGAGCTGGGTTCAGAACGTCGTGAGACAGTTCGGTCCCTATCCGTCGTGGGCGTAGGAAATTTGAGAGGAGCTGTCCTTAGTACGAGAGGACCGGGATGGACACACCGCTGGTGTACCAGTTGTTCTGCCAAGAGCATCGCTGGGTAGCTATGTGTGGACGGGATAAGTGCTGAAAGCATCTAAGCATGAAGCCCCCCTCAAGATGAGATTTCCCATTACGCAAGTAAGTAAGACCCCTGAAAGACGATCAGGTAGATAGGTTCGAGGTGGAAGTGTGGCGACATATGGAGCTGACGAATACTAATCGGTCGAGGACTTAACCACAATTTATTGCACAATTTCAATGAAACGTTTATCCAGTTTTGAGAGAGCAATCTTTCATAGTGAAGTGATGATGGCAAAGAGGTCACACCCGTTCCCATACCGAACACGGAAGTTAAGCTCTTTAGCGCCGATGGTAGTTGGGGGCTTCCCCCTGTGAGAGTAGGACATCGCTTCGCACATTTAAAATAACCGAGAAATCAGATATTTTAAATGTTGCTAAGAAAATACAATCGAAACAATTTCAATTAAATTGTTGACAAGGTATAAGAGATTGTGTTATGATATAAAAGTTGTCACTTCGAAAGAAGTAGCGATATGAACCTTGAAAACTGAACAAGCAAACGTTAATGATTTAAATGTTTAAGTGATGAACTTAAACAAATTATAGATATCAACTTTATGTTGATACGCTAGCAAAGCAAATGAGCTTTCAAACTAACTTTTATGGAGAGTTTGATCCTGGCTCAGGACGAACGCTGGCGGCGTGCCTAATACATGCAAGTCGAGCGGACTTTCATTGGTGCTTGCACCTTTGAAAGTTAGCGGCGGACGGGTGAGTAACACGTGGGTAACCTACCCTGTAGATTGGGATAACTCCGGGAAACCGGGGCTAATACCGAATAACACTTTTGAACTCATGTTCGAATGTTAAAAGACGGTTTCGGCTGTCACTACAGGATGGGCCCGCGGCGCATTAGCTAGTTGGTGAGGTAACGGCTCACCAAGGCAACGATGCGTAGCCGACCTGAGAGGGTGATCGGCCACACTGGGACTGAGACACGGCCCAGACTCCTACGGGAGGCAGCAGTAGGGAATCTTCCACAATGGACGAAAGTCTGATGGAGCAACGCCGCGTGAGTGAAGAAGGATTTCGGTTCGTAAAACTCTGTTGCAAGGGAAGAACAAGTAGCGTAGTAACTGGCGCTACCTTGACGGTACCTTGTTAGAAAGCCACGGCTAACTACGTGCCAGCAGCCGCGGTAATACGTAGGTGGCAAGCGTTGTCCGGAATTATTGGGCGTAAAGCGCGCGCAGGTGGTTTCTTAAGTCTGATGTGAAAGCCCACGGCTCAACCGTGGAGGGTCATTGGAAACTGGGAAACTTGAGTGCAGAAGAGGATAGTGGAATTCCAAGTGTAGCGGTGAAATGCGTAGAGATTTGGAGGAACACCAGTGGCGAAGGCGACTATCTGGTCTGTAACTGACACTGAGGCGCGAAAGCGTGGGGAGCAAACAGGATTAGATACCCTGGTAGTCCACGCCGTAAACGATGAGTGCTAAGTGTTGGGGGGTTTCCGCCCCTCAGTGCTGCAGCTAACGCATTAAGCACTCCGCCTGGGGAGTACGGTCGCAAGACTGAAACTCAAAGGAATTGACGGGGGCCCGCACAAGCGGTGGAGCATGTGGTTTAATTCGAAGCAACGCGAAGAACCTTACCAGGTCTTGACATCCCATTGACCACTGTAGAGATACAGTTTTCCCTTCGGGGACAACGGTGACAGGTGGTGCATGGTTGTCGTCAGCTCGTGTCGTGAGATGTTGGGTTAAGTCCCGCAACGAGCGCAACCCTTATTCTTAGTTGCCATCATTTAGTTGGGCACTCTAAGGAGACTGCCGGTGACAAACCGGAGGAAGGTGGGGATGACGTCAAATCATCATGCCCCTTATGACCTGGGCTACACACGTGCTACAATGGACGGTACAAACGGTTGCCAACCCGCGAGGGGGAGCTAATCCGATAAAACCGTTCTCAGTTCGGATTGTAGGCTGCAACTCGCCTACATGAAGCCGGAATCGCTAGTAATCGCGGATCAGCATGCCGCGGTGAATACGTTCCCGGGCCTTGTACACACCGCCCGTCACACCACGAGAGTTTGTAACACCCGAAGTCGGTGGGGTAACCTTTATGGAGCCAGCCGCCGAAGGTGGGATAGATGATTGGGGTGAAGTCGTAACAAGGTAGCCGTATCGGAAGGTGCGGCTGGATCACCTCCTTTCTAAGGATATTTTCGGAATCATTCCTTTGGGAATGAAACATTAACGTTTGCTGTTCAGTTTTGAAGGTTCATCTTTTTTGATGAAACACTTCAAAACATTGTTCTTTGAAAACTGGATAAAACGACATTGAAAGCAATAAACAAACAAATGATCAAGAAATTGATCGTGCAATCTTTTAAAATCTTACTCATTTGAGTAAGTGTAACTTATTGGTTAAGTTAATAAGGGCGCACGGTGGATGCCTTGGCACTAGGAGTCGATGAAGGACGGCACTAACACCGATATGCTTTGGGGAGCTGTAAGTAAGCTTTGATCCAGAGATTTCCGAATGGGGGAACCCACTATGTTTAATCGCATAGTATCTTCACGTGAATACATAGCGTGTTGAGGACAGACGCAGAGAACTGAAACATCTAAGTACCTGCAGGAACAGAAAGAAAATTCGATTCCCTGAGTAGCGGCGAGCGAAACGGGAAGAGCCCAAACCAAAGAGCTTGCTCTTTGGGGTTGTAGGACATTCTATACGGAGTTACAAAAGAATGAGATAGTTGAAGCGGCTTGGAAAGGCCCGCCATAGAAGGTAAAAGCCCTGTAAGTGAAACCTCATTCCCTCTTGAATGTATCCTGAGTACGGCGGAACACGTGAAATTCCGTCGGAATCTGGGAGGACCATCTCCCAAGGCTAAATACTACCTAGTGACCGATAGTGAACCAGTACCGTGAGGGAAAGGTGAAAAGCACCCCGGAAGGGGAGTGAAATAGATCCTGAAACCGTGTGCCTACAAGTAGTTAGAGCCCGTTAATGGGTGATAGCGTGCCTTTTGTAGAATGAACCGGCGAGTTACGATTACGTGCGAGGTTAAGTTGATGAGACGGAGCCGCAGCGAAAGCGAGTCTGAATAGGGCGAATTAGTACGTGGTCGTAGACCCGAAACCAGGTGATCTACCCATGTCCAGGGTGAAGGTGAGGTAACACTTACTGGAGGCCCGAACCCACGTACGTTGAAAAGTGCGGGGATGAGGTGTGGGTAGCGGAGAAATTCCAATCGAACCTGGAGATAGCTGGTTCTCTCCGAAATAGCTTTAGGGCTAGCCTCGTGATTGAGAATACTGGAGGTAGAGCACTGTTTGGACTAGGGGGGCATCTCGCTTTACCGAATTCAGACAAACTCCGAATGCCAGATATTTATACACGGGAGTCAGACTGCGAGTGATAAGATCCGTAGTCAAGAGGGAAACAGCCCAGACCACCAGCTAAGGTCCCAAAGTAATCGTTAAGTGGAAAAGGATGTGGCGTTGCTTAGACAACCAGGATGTTGGCTCAGAAGCAGCCATCATTTAAAGAGTGCGTAATAGCTCACTGGTCGAGTGACGCTGCGCCGAAAATTTATCGGGGCTAAACGATTCACCGAAGCTGTGGATGCATCCGTATGGATGCGTGGTAGGAGAGCGTTCTAAGGGCGTTGAAGT